>CAYMDB010000503.1:0-1513 GCA_964388865.1 uncultured Flavobacteriaceae bacterium | reverse complement strand
AACCTTTAACCTTTGTTGCTGAAGACAATCATACTATTGAAATCAGTTCAAATCACGGTAAATATGCTTTGGCTTATGCTGATGGTGCTGAATTTCCGAATGCTGTTTCAATTGAAGATGCCAGCACAACCACAATTATGGGTGATATTTTAGCCACTGCCATTAGCAAAACTATTTTTGCAGCGGGTAATGACGATTTAAGACCTGTAATGAGTGGTGTATTTTTTCAATTTTCACAAGATAGTCTAACCTTTGTGGCTACGGATGCTCACAAGCTGGTGAAATATACGAGAGACGATGTTAGCGCTACGGAAACAGCGGAATTCATTATGCCGAAGAAACCTTTAAATTTATTAAAAGGGATTTTAGCAGGAAGTGAAGATGATGTTTTGGTTGAGTACAACGAATCTAACGCGAAATTTACTTTTGAAAACTCCGTTTTAATTTGCCGGTTAATTGATGGAAAATACCCAAATTATGAAGCGGTAATTCCTAAAGAAAATCCCAATAAATTAGTTATAGACCGCACCCAATTTTTAAACTCTGTGCGTCGTGTTAGTATTTTCTCTAACAAAACAACCCATCAAATTCGCTTGAAAATAGCAGGAGCAGAATTAAATATTTCTGCTGAGGATATTGATTACAGTAATAAAGCCGAAGAGCGTTTAACTTGCGATTACCAAGGAGACGATATGCAAATTGGCTTTAACTCACGGTTCTTAACCGAAATGATTAACAATTTAAGCTCAGATAACGTACAGTTAGAAATGAGTTTACCGAACAGAGCAGGTATTCTAACCCCTATTGATGGATTAGATGAAGGCGAGCACGTGACTATGCTTGTTATGCCTGTGATGCTCAACAATTAACCAATTCCCGCGAAAGCGGGAATCCTTTTTTTTAATGCTGATCTAACTGCCTATACCTATTGTGGGAGTAGAACGTTTTCTAAGAACTTCTCAGCATTAATTGCTGTATTTGCGCACGCAATGCATATCTTCAATATCTTGATTTTATTGCCATAGTGGCCCCAAATAAATACGATCCTTCAAAAAAGCTGTTTAGTTTAGAAATCGTTTTTTTGCTATACTTCTTCAATCTTGTTTCGTTGCTGGGACACCCAAAATGAAATCAAAACTATCGTAATTAATACATTTTTAGTAAGTTGTGAATTTTATGATTTTAAATTATCTAAAACAGGACAAAAACACTACTCTAATTTTGGCAAAGTGTAGACTTAATAACTATTTCACCACATAAGGACAGAGGGCACAGCGGTTTTTCTTAGTGTTCTCTGTAATTCTGGGTTATAATTTTAATTATAAAGGCACGAAGGGCAAAGACGCTTTTCTTTGTGAACTCTGTGTCTCTGTGGTTTATTTTTCACCACAAAGGCACGAAGAGCACAACGATTTTTCTCAGTGTTCTCTGTGATGCTGTGGTTATTATTTTCATTAAAAAGGCACGAAGGGCAAAGACGCTTTTCTTTGTGAACTCTGTGTCTCTGTGGTTT
>CAYMDB010000502.1:0-1515 GCA_964388865.1 uncultured Flavobacteriaceae bacterium | reverse complement strand
TGAAATTGAAGATTTAACGCCTGTAGAATATGCTGCTGAAACCAAATCATATGGAGAACTTTTGGACTTTATTGCAGCAGAAAAAAGAAGGGGTTCCCCTAATATAGGACGTTATGAAGTGGTGAAATTGAAAAAATGGAGCTTACCTGTGTCTATATTTATTCTAACAATCATAGCTGTTGCCGTATCCTCAGTAAAAAGGCGAGGTGGTATGGGCGTTAATTTAGCTTTTGGTATTGCTATTGCCATGATTTATGTATTTTTCGATAAAATTTTTGGAGTGATGGCAGAGCAGTCTAATTTTCCGGCGATCATTGCGGTATGGTTTCCTAATGTAATATTTGGTATTTTAGCTATATATCTGCTACAAAATGCCAAACGCTAAACTAAAGCATTATTTACATCTACATCTTCTGGTTTTTATTGCTGGATTTACCGCTATTCTTGGCGAACTAATTACAATAGGAGCTCTGGAATTGGTGTGGTATAGAATGGCAATTGCAGGTCTTCTAATATTCAGCTTTATAAAACTCACTAAGGTTAATATTAAAATTACCAAAAGAGCATTTTGGCAATTTTCTGTAGCAGGTGTTATCATCGCTTTACACTGGATTACTTTTTTTGAAGCGATTAATCAAGCTAATGTCTCTATAGCTTTGGCCATGTTTTCTTCGGGTGCTTTTTTTGCCTCTTTTATTGAACCTCTTTTTTTTAAACGACGCATTTTAGCTTACGAAATCTTGTTCGGTCTTGTGGTAATAATTGGTGTGGTTTTAATTACTAGTAGTCAGATGAATTATCTCTATGGAATTGTACTAGGTTTATCCTCAGCCTTATTCTCTTCTTTGTTCGCGGTAATTAATGGTGGCTTTATTAAACGTTATAATGCTACTGTGATTTCGTTTTACGAATTTATAAGTGGAGTGGCATTTTTAACCGTATTTATTTTGGTATCAGGCACTCGATTTAATGCACAATTCTTTTCGTTATCAAGTTCAGATTGGATCTATTTGTTTATTCTCGCTTCAATTTGTACGGCTTATGCCTTTATTGGGGCGGTAGAAGTTATGCGGTATATTAGTCCGTTTACGGTGATTTTAAGTTATAATTTAGAACCTTTATACGGCATTACTATTGCCTTATTTCTATTTCCTGAAACCGAACAAATGTCTTTTCAGTTTTACATCGGTGCAATTCTAGTTTTAACAACGGTGCTATGTGATGCGATACTCAAAAACTACAGAAAACACAAAAGAAAATCATTCAAAATAATGCGGTAAAGTCATTGTAATATGAGGGTAACTTTCATTATTCGATTTTCACAAACTAACACTACTTTTCATTTAATAGTTCTAAAAATAGAATAAGAATACTTAAATTTGTGCACTAACTAAACTAAAAACTAACTTCAAATTGTATGGAATATTTAGAGTTTGAATTACCAATTAAAGAATTAGAGGAGCAGCTAGATAAATGTCAAATTATAGGTAAAGAGAGTGATGTAGATGTAACGGA
>CAYMDB010000501.1:0-1519 GCA_964388865.1 uncultured Flavobacteriaceae bacterium | reverse complement strand
TACCAGTACCATCTTTAAGATAGCCCCATAGTTTTTTAATAATAGGTTGATGCTCTTTATGGTAAATAAAGAAGAATTTAATGTTAGGATTAGGCGGTCTAAAATATGGTCTGTATCTGTTTAGTTCCAGTTTAGGGGTAATACCTGTTTGCTTGTTGCCTTGTGCATCTTTGCCGTACCCCAACAAACCTTTTTCCTTATCGATATGACCAATGCGGTTTAAGGGTGCATCTATAAACTCTTCACTACGGAAATCGCATATTTGTTTGAAACTATCAGTAAGTAGGTATTCTTTTGTAAAGTCTTCAATTTTCTTAAGATATTTGGTATATCTATTTTTAGTTTTTTTTCGCTCAAATGGTATGTTTAGGTCTCTTTGTAAATCCCTATTAAGAATTGGTAATAGTTCTTCTAACACCAAGCTGTTATAAAAGGCTTCTCTTTCTGGGGTATCTGTTTTCATACGCAAATCGACTACTTGATTTCTGAATATGGCTTTTGTAACCAAGTGTGTGTTCTCTAGTTCCTGCACCGATTTTTTTAGGATTTTGGATGTGCCATCGAATGAGATTAACAACTCGGGATGGTCTGATACTTCTGCAATTTGGATTTTTAAGGAAAATTTATCGTAATAGTTATAGTCTTTATGGTAGGCCTCTTTATCCAATACAAAAACTTGCCTGTCTTTTAAAACACGGTTTTTGCGGTTAACGATGTTTAGAGCCTCGAAATGCTTCTTTATTTGTGCATTTAGAAACTGCTTATATAAATTGAGGTTGTAATTGTTGCAATCTACCTTTAGGGGTTTAAAGCCTTCTGTGGGTGTGGTAAAGGTGGTATAAATTTCTTCTGTTTCCTCTAATTCATCATTACTGAACACGTCTGTAATGGTACTTGGAAACTTTGAATGATGTATGGTATCTACTCCATCTGCTTTGTTGAGCGAAACATAAAAGATCAATAATTTACGAGGCCAATTGAAGTTAAGGATGTTGAATTTTAGGTGTTCTTGCATTTTTAAAGAGGGATTTTGAGGTTTTACATATTTATCGTGTTTTACTTGTTATCCTTGTTTTTAAGCTGTTTGATATGCTTATCAAAATCAGAAATGATTCTTTGTGATTTGTTAAAGGTGTCGTATTCTTTTTCAGCTTTAGATATGGCTTGTTTGTGAGAAATACGTCCTTTACCTTCTAATATTTGATATTCGTTAAAATTTAAAAACTTGTCTACGCTTTCTGCAAGTCCCCGCATTGTAAAGCTATTACGTCTTTTAATTAAGTTTTCAATATAATCGAAGTAGCCAGAAACATTGCGCTCTAATTCTTTAATCTCCTCTTCTTGCAAATAGTTTTTAGCAATTTTAGCATCTGTTTTTAAGACACGACCCTCTGGCGCATTTTTGTAAGTAGTTAAGCCCATTTTAGGCTTTTTGCTATCTGCCCGTTTGTGAATAATTTCTGCTGCTGTTTGTCCTGTAATGGCAAAATGAAACTTGTTTTGCACCATTGCATAAAAG
>CAYMDB010000500.1:0-1537 GCA_964388865.1 uncultured Flavobacteriaceae bacterium | reverse complement strand
GTGACACAATGACCGACATTGAGTAATCAATGTAAGCCGATTTCATTTCATCTTCAATGTTAATTGGAATGAGTTTTTCTCCTTCTGCCATATATCAAATTAATTAGTTTTTTCGTGGATTTTCAAAACGTGCTAATATAAGTAATTTAGGACTGTTTACAGAGAAATACCCTGTGATTTTTAGATGTTTTTATTAACAATATTGGATACCTTTTTGGTTAATAAGTATCTCTCTGTTTACTTTGATTTAAAGTCCTTTTTTAGTCTCTTCGTTAATAACATTTAAATAAGGTATAGTTTTTGCGCTATACTAGAAATGTTTCATTATTTTTAGAGCAGAAAGGATATAAATATGGATGATAATTTTTCCCCAAGAGTTAAAGATGTAATTGCGTTTAGTAAAGAAGAGGCCTTACGATTAGGTCATGATTTTATTGGTACAGAACATTTAATGCTCGGGCTACTTCGCGATGGTAATGGTAAGGCTATCGATATTTTAAGCTCCCTAAATGTTGATTTAAATCATTTAAGGCGCAAAGTTGAGATTTTGAGTCCAGCTAATCCTAACATTACAGCCACATCTAACGAAAAAAAGAACTTACACCTAACAAGGCAAGCAGAGCGTGCTTTAAAAACAACATTTTTAGAAGCTAAATTATTTCAGAGCACGTCTATAAATACAGCGCACTTATTGTTGTGCATTTTAAGAAATGAAAATGATCCAACCACTAAGCTTTTAAATAAACTTAAAGTGGATTATGATAACGTTAAAGAAGAATTTAAATCTATGATAACTAACGAAGATGATTATTTAGACACCCCAAAAGCAGAATCGTTTTCTGATGACGATCTTAGCGATGATGAGAATCAAGGTAAGCAAAATCCTTTTGGAGGGCAATCGAGCAAATCAAACAAAAAATCTAAAACACCGGTTTTAGATAATTTTGGAAGAGATCTTACCATTCTTGCTGAAGATGGTAAATTAGATCCTGTGGTTGGTAGAGAGAAAGAAATACAACGTGTTTCCCAGATATTAAGTCGACGAAAGAAAAACAACCCCTTACTAATAGGTGAACCTGGTGTTGGTAAATCTGCCATAGCTGAAGGCCTAGCCTTGAGAATTATAAAACGTAAAGTATCACGTACACTGTTTAATAAACGTGTCGTCACTTTAGATTTGGCAAGTTTAGTTGCAGGTACAAAGTATAGAGGTCAGTTTGAAGAACGCATGAAAGCTGTGATGAACGAACTCGAAAAAAATGACGATATCATTCTTTTTATAGATGAAATCCATACCATTGTTGGTGCAGGTGGAGCAACAGGAAGTTTAGATGCGTCTAACATGTTTAAACCGGCACTAGCAAGGGGTGAAATACAATGTATTGGCGCTACAACTTTAGATGAATACAGACAATACATCGAAAAAGATGGGGCCTTAGAGCGTCGTTTTCAGAAGGTCATTGTTGAACCAACTACTGTTGAAGAAACTATTGAAATCCTCAATCTTGGGTGGATGGATATTGCAAATTTATTTGAC
>CAYMDB010000499.1:0-1542 GCA_964388865.1 uncultured Flavobacteriaceae bacterium | reverse complement strand
AATCAACGGAACCGTTCATGGTCCGGGGTATTCTGGTGGCCAAGCTATCACTAAACCCTTCGAACTAGAAAACGACCGTTTTGATACAGGTTTTCATATTTTCGGAATTGAATGGTCCAAAAATTATATCAATTTTTATGTTGATGATAAGCTCTACAACCAAATAACACCGAGCGATGTTACTGGTGAATGGGTGTTTAATGATGAGTTTTATATTATTATTAATTTGGCAGTTGGCGGAAATTATGTAGGTTCGCCAAACGCTCAAACTGTTTTTCCGCAAGAAATGCTTATCGACTACGTCAGAGTTTATTCAGCAGACTAACACTAACATTTAAATGAAAGGGTCTAAGGTTTTAATATCTTGCCCTTTTAACATATTAATTAAGTAGCACTGAAACAATTTTAAGCAACAGTGTTACTGACCAATCACCAGAGATATTGAAGACAACCACAAAACATAACGACATAACTTTAGAACCTGTCACTATAGATCATCAAGATTATTTCAAAATCTCCAATAGCGATAAGATGAGACCGTTCTTTATGAGTATTGTGAGTCACTCTAACCATTGGATGTTTATTTCAAGCAGTGGTGGCTTAACGGCAGGACGAAAAAATTCGGAATACGCATTATTTCCATACTACTCAGATGATAAAATCACAGAGTCTTCTGAAATTACTGGATCTAAGTCTATCTTTCAGATTAAAAAAAATGGTAAAACCCATATCTGGGAACCGTTTTCAATTCGTTGTGATGATAATTTCAATGTGAGACGGAATCTCTACAAAAGTGTTTACGGAAATTCAATCATTTTTGAAGAAGAAAATCTCGATTTAGGACTCACCTTTTCATACCAATGGTCGTCGAGCAACACTTACGGCTTCGTAAGATATGCCAAACTGACCAATACCAGCGAAACGGCGCTTAACATTTCTATGGTAGATGGTGTCCAAAATGTATTACCTTACGGCGTTGGTAGCGATTTGCAAAACGCCAGTAGCAATTTAGTAGATGCCTATAAGCGAACGGAATTAATAGAAGAATCCGGTTTAGGTATTTTTGCATTAAGCGCAATTATTGTTGATAAAGCCGAACCTAGTGAGGCTCTAAAAGCAAATATAGTTTGGTCCTTAGGCCTTCAAAATAAAACCTATTTATTGTCTTCGTTTCAGCTAGACACCTTTAGAAACTCTGGCGAGCTCACTCAAGAAACAGATGTAAAAGCTGAGAAAGGTGCTTACTTCATACATTCTGAAATTAATTTAGCCGCTCAGCAATCCGAAAAATGGATGCTAGTCGCCAATGTAAATCAGAATCATGCATCTATTGCAAAACTCTCAAAACAGATAAAAGAAGATGTGCAGCTCGGAAAAAAAGTGAATGCAGACGTTGCGCTTGGTACAAAGCGATTAATACAACTCAATGCCGCTTCTGACGCTTTACAGTTAACTTCTGATAATTTTAGAGACACCAGACATTTTTCGAATACGCTTTTTAATATTATGCGTGGTGGAATTTTTGACGATGATTACACCATT
>CAYMDB010000498.1:0-1546 GCA_964388865.1 uncultured Flavobacteriaceae bacterium | reverse complement strand
ATGAAATAATTTTTAAGAAAGCCTTCCGCATAGGCATAACTAAATCCATTTCCGCTGTGTCTACCTTCCTCAGGTCTAAAATCGGTATGCGCATCAAAATTAACGACGTTTATTTTACTATTTAGAGCCAAGGCTGTCCCTTTTATATTTCCGTAGGCATTATTATGACCACCTCCAATTATGATAGGAATTTTACCAGCTTTCACAATACAGGATACTAAATGGGTTACATCTTTATCTATAGATGCTACAAATGCTCTAGCTCTAGCAATATTCTTTTTTTTTGAGGAATCTAATACTGTGATTAACTCGCATTGTTCCATGTAATCTAAATGACCGAGTATTAATACACGATTTGGATTTGTAAAAGCGTTGTTTTGCACATTCATCAGAATTTTTAGTGTGGCGTCCCAAGCTCGGTAAGTTCCTGTTTTTCCATAATTTGCATAAACTCCGATATCTTCCTTTATTCCAAAAAGAACATAATCAACATCTAAATTAACAATATCATCGTATATAAAGGTGAGTGTAGGTAATAACTGAACCTGTTCTCCAAATTTAGATTCTCCTTTGCGTACTTTTAAAATAGTATCGCGATCCTTTAGCGTAAATGGGGTGAGATTTTGCATTTGGAATTAAGATTAAAATTTAAAATTAAAAGTACAGTTTTATTTAATTACTTTAGACTCAAATTAACAATTAACAATAAATTAAAACTTACAATTTATGGAAGGTTCACAAAAAACAAACACAGGTTTAAAGGTTGGTTTAGGAATACTATTAGTATTATTTTTAGCCACGGCTTTTTACACTTCAAAGCTTTACAACGATAAAAAGGAAACAGAAAAGGTCTTAATTAGTGAAAAGCAACAAGTGATGAACGATCTTAACAATATGGCCAAGGATTATGATGAAGCCATCGCAGAAAGTGAAATGAAAAATCAAGATTTAATCGAAGCCAGAGGCCGTATTCAAGGCTTAATGGATTCGTTAAAGGTATCGCAAAATAGCGTTAACAGTTTGTGGAGCTACAGAAAGAAATTTCTCGCCTTAGAAGAAGAAATGGATATCTTATTAGCTGAAAACGATCGCTTGAAAGGTGAAAATAAATATTTAGCATCCTCATTAGATAGTACGCAGGTACAATTAGCGGAGCGCACCATGTTTACAGATTCCTTATTAGTACAAAACACGGAATTAGCCACTGTTGTTAAGGATGCTTCAGCATTACAAACCGTAGGATTAGTTGGAATGGGAGTCATTGAAAGAAGTAGTGGTAAACAAATACCAACAGAGCGTGCGCGACGAAGTGATAAAATTAAAGTGTGCTTCACAGTCGCTAAAAACACTATAGCGGAAGCTGGTGATAAAGAATTATATGTTCAGGTTATTGACCCAAACAATAATGTTTTAGGTTTAAATGATCAACTTCAGTTTGACGATGAAGTGTTGAACTACAGCCTAATTAGTCGTTTTAATTACGAAAATAGAAACTTAAACATTTGCGAGTATGTGTCTGTACCTGAAGACTCTAATTTTGAAGCTG
>CAYMDB010000497.1:0-1561 GCA_964388865.1 uncultured Flavobacteriaceae bacterium | reverse complement strand
GTTTTGTTTCTAGCTGCCAAATACCGCGCTTTTCCTTCTTCATCTAAACTTTGAAAAAGAATATTATCCATTGAAGCTACAATGCCTTCAATAGCAATAATGACTAACAACACGAGTAATAAAAATAAGAGAATTAAAGGTTGTTCAATAAACGCAGGTTGATTTCCTGAGTCTACAAAGTATTCTACTAGTCCTGCAATTACAAAGAACATAAAAGGGACTCTTACGTATGATGGGATTAAATTTCTCATGATAAGGTGTCGTTTTCGTTTTCTAGTGGTATGTTACTTACGGTGTTGATGTATTCTTTTTTTGCAGTGAATACCCAATAGAACAATACTACAAAGAAGGTGAAGAATATGAGGAGAGATATCATTGGATAGATTTCTATTCCTGCAATACTTTCCATATGGTTTTTTACAAATTTTAGCATGGTGTTTTTAGTTTTGAGCAGTTTCGTTAGTAATATCTTTTACCTTAATGTCGGTACCTAATCGCTGTAAATAAGCAATCATAGCTACAATTTCGCGATTCCGCATTTCAATAAAGTCAGCGCCAGCAGCAGCTTTATCAGCCTCGTAAGATGCTACAAAATCGGGATCATTATAGAGGTTCTTTTCAATTTGAGTACCTTGATCTAGCATTGATTGTTGCGCATTGGCAATGTCTTCCTCAGTGTAAGGCACTCCTAGTTTGACCATCACTTCCATTTTCTGTTCCGTCATAGACTTGTCTAGGTGACTTTGCTCACCTACAATTAACCATTTGTAAGACGGCATAATAGAACCAGACGATGTGCTTTGAGGATCGTACAAATGATTAAAATGCCAGTTGTCAGAATACTTACTACCAACCCTATGTAAATCTGGTCCAGTACGTTTACTTCCCCAAAGGAAGGGGTGATCATAAATATATTCCCCAGCTTTAGAGTATTCGCCATAACGTTCTACTTCACTTCTAAAAGGACGCACCATTTGAGAGTGACAGCCCACACAACCTTCTCTAATGTATAAATCTCTACCCTCCAATTCTAATGGAGTATAAGGTTTGACGCTACTAATTGTAGGAATATTAGATTTCACAACAATAGTTGGTATAATTTGAACAATGCCGCCAATTAAGATTGCTACGGTAGCATAGATAGTTAATAAAACTGGTTTACGCTCTAACCATGTGTGCCATCCTTCGCCAGCAACACGACTTTTAGAGACGCGCTGCAGTGCAGGTGCTTCGGCAAGTTCATCGGTTACTTTGTTTTCAGATTTAACTATCGTCATTACAACGTTAAACACTAATATTAGCATCCCGGTGATGTATAAAGAGCCACCAATAGCACGCATCCAATACATAGGCATAATTTCTGTAACTGTTTCTAAAAAGTTTCCATAGACTAAAGTACCATCAGGATTAAATTGTTTCCACAGACTTGCTTGAGCAAACCCTGCAACATACATTGGTAAAGCGTAGAGCAAAATTCCTAAAGTTCCCACCCAAAAATGAGCATTAGCTAAAGCCATAGAGTGCAGTTTTGTTTTAAATAATCGCGGGATTAACCAATAAA
>CAYMDB010000496.1:0-1602 GCA_964388865.1 uncultured Flavobacteriaceae bacterium | reverse complement strand
CTACAGTTAATTTTGGTGCCAAAAATTGGCTAGTCAATTGGTATACTGGTGGTTTAAATCATCAAGTAGAACATCACATTTTCCCACATATTAGCCATGTTCATTATGGTAAAATTGCGAAGATTGTAAAGGATACCGCAAAAGAATTCAATCTTCCCTACAAAGAATACGAAACCACTAGAAAAGCGATTGCCGCTCATTTTAACTACTTGAAAGAAATGGGTATGAGACCAGCAATGCAAGCCTAATTTCAATGATTACAATACTATGAACCAACTTTCAGATAGAATTAATAAGCTATCAACTTCAGCAACCCTTGCTATGGCTGCCAAAACCAGAGAATTAAAAGCAGAGGGTAAAGATATCATTGGATTAAGTTTAGGTGAACCCGACTTTAATACTCCAGATTTTATAAAAGATGCCGCTATTGAAGCTATTAATCAAAATTATAATAGCTATTCACCTGTGGACGGCTACGTAGAGCTCAAAGAAGCGGTTATTACAAAATTTAAGCGCGACAACAAACTCAACTATACCTTACCTCAAATTGTAGTATCTACTGGTGCAAAACAAGCCTTGTATAACATTGCCTCTGTAATGCTTAATGACGGTGATGAAGTCATTTTACCGTGTCCGTATTGGGTAAGCTACAGCGATATTGTGCAACTATGTGAAGGCGTCCCAGTTGAAGTTGCAACCTCAATTGAGAACGATTTTAAAATGACAGCCGCACAACTCGAAGCTGCCATTACCCCTAAAACAAAAATGATCTGGTATAGCTCCCCTTGTAATCCAAGTGGCTCGGTATACAGTGAAACGGAATTAAGAGCCTTAGCCGATGTGCTAAAAAAGCATCCTCATATCTATGTGGTGTCTGATGAAATCTATGAGCATATTAATTTTGTAGGTGGTCATTTTAGCATGGCACAGTTTGAAGATATGTACGACAGAACGATAACCGTTAACGGAGTCTCAAAAGCATTTGCCATGACCGGCTGGAGAATTGGATATATTGGCGCTCCAGACTGGATTGCCAGAGCTTGCAATAAAATTCAAGGGCAAGTTACTAGTGGTGCTAACTGTATCGCACAGCGCGCTGTAATTACTGCACTTGAAGCACCAGTATCGAGCATAAAATATATGGTAGATGAGTTTAAAGTGCGTCGAAAGCTAATTTTAGATCTTCTCGGTGAAATTGACGGCTTTAAAACCAATGAGCCTGAAGGTGCCTTTTATGTATTTCCAAATGTCTCTGCTTATTTTGGAAAAACAATTAAAGGAAAAACCATAAACAATGCTACCAATATGTCTTTATTCTTATTAGAAGAAGCTTTGGTAGCCACCGTTACAGGGGAAGCCTTCGGAAACCCAGATTGTATCCGAATTTCTTATGCCGCATCTCAAGATAATATTAAAGAAGCGATAAAACGTATTAGACAGGCATTGAGCTAAGTCTGCCCTATTTTGTACTACTAATCATATAACGTTCTAAACCTAACAGGTTTCAAAAACCTGTTAGGTTTTTTTCTCTTTCTTTATTAAAAGAATAGGGTCAAGCAAAAAGTTTGTGGGTTAAGATGAATTTTTAGAAATTTGTTTTAA
>CAYMDB010000495.1:0-1614 GCA_964388865.1 uncultured Flavobacteriaceae bacterium | reverse complement strand
AAAAACGGTAATCCCAATTACGCACTTCACCAATAGTTACAGGCAGGGAGGTTGTTACTGCTGCCAAAACTGCCCCAGTCTTATCGTAGCTCAACAATTTCAAGGTCATTGCACTGCGCGCTATTTGTTCGTTGTATTTATTGTAGGTTGGCGTGCGTTCCATCCAATTTAACCAGTAGACTTTTGTTCGTTCAAAATCTAAAATTGAAGATTTTAAAGTTGGCTGAAACAGCTTTTCATTATAACCAACTAGAAAGAAATGATCGGTTGTTAAGGTTATTGGAATCCCTTCTAAAACAGCATTTTTATCTAAATCTGTATATAAAAACAAGGTATCGTAGGTATCGTGATCATTCAGACTTACAATAAAATCATTTTTTACATAAGTTTGCGTAACTCCCTTAGCATATTCTAACTTTGGATTATACCGAACTCGCAACACAGGTTTGCCATACATATTGCGCAGATAGCGAATAAACTCAGGTGGAGAATGATAACCACCTGTTGTTTTATTATATCTAGGCATAAAATCGATGACCTCGAAGGCATCAACACCATTACTAAATTGAGTGATTAAAATTGCAGTATCGTTTAAATAAAACTGTTTTGTAGTGTAACTCTCATCTACTTCAAAACCAAAATGACCTCCTATATCATCATCTAAAATCTTTGCAAATACAGATGCTGAATCAAATTTTGGCAAACAGCACCAATCAATAGATCCATTTTTTGACACTAAAGCAGCGCTTCTGCAGTTTCCAATAATACCGTAATCTAAATTATTCATTAATTTTTTGGTTTAAAATGAGGATAAAATTTCAAATTTCTTTAAATTAACGAAAATCTAAAAACCCTTCAAAATATTATTATGAATAAAACAATAATAGTTTCAAACAGGCTACCACTTCAAATTGCAATAGAAGGCGATCAACTTAACGTAACTGCCAGTGTTGGTGGACTTGCGACAGGAATGAAATCTGTTCATGCCGAAGGAAATGGCGTTTGGGTAGGTTGGTCTGGAATAACAGACGAAGATTTAGATGAGTCCTTAAAAGCTAAGGTTGATGCCGAAGTTAAAAAAGCAAAATGTAGAGCTGTTGGTCTTACAGAAAGTGATATCAATGATTATTATCTAGGTTTTAGCAATCGCACCTTATGGCCCTTATTTCATTATTTTTTAGAATACGCTGAATTTGAACAAGACCATTGGGACGCCTATAAACGTGTTAATGAAAAATTTGCGGAAGTGGTCTTAGATACCATCAATGAAGGAGATACGGTTTGGGTACATGATTATCAACTATTATTACTACCCCAACTCATCAAAGAAAAACGACCCGATGTTACCATCGGCTTCTTTTTACATATTCCTTTTCCCTCTTATGAAATATTTAGAACTTTTCCTTGGCGTGAAGAACTTTTAACCGGCATGCTTGGTGCCGACTTACTCGGTTTTCATACCTACGATTACGAGCGCCACTTTTTAAGCTCCATAAAACGTATTTTACGACTTGAAGTTAATTTTAACGAAATTTCCTATTACGATAGAATTATCAAAGTAGATTCGTTTCCGATGGGTATTGACTATCAGAAGTTTTATGATGCTGCGCTTCA
>CAYMDB010000494.1:0-1630 GCA_964388865.1 uncultured Flavobacteriaceae bacterium | reverse complement strand
ATAAAGGTATTTGAGATTTGGTCATCACGGTGTCAAAACTCTCATAGCCTTCAATATTCATCATTACATTTTGCGGAAAGTATGCCGGTGGCGCTGATAAGCCGTCTAAGACTTCTGTAATAAATTCATCTTTAGTCATATCAGCACGTAAGGCATAATTTACCTTTTTCTGATGACCTAAAGTATCTGTAGTTTCTTTACTCATGTTTTTACCACAAGCCGAACCTGCGCCGTGATTTGGATACACAATTAGATCGTCACTTAGAGGCATGATTTTATTCCGCAGAGAATCATATAAATAGCCCGCTAATTTTTCTTGCGTTAGATCTGTTACTAATTTTTGAGCTAAATCTGGACGACCAACATCACCGATAAACAAGGTATCTCCTGTGACAATACCGTGCTCATTTCCGTTTTCATCGATAAGCAAGTAGGTTGTACTTTCCATGGTATGCCCTGGTGTATGCAACACTTTTATTTTGTAATCGCCAACTTCCAAAATTTGTCCGTCTTCGGCAATAATGGCATCATAAGAGGGTTTTGCGGTAGGTCCGAACACAATTTTAGCACCTGTCTTTGCTTTTAAATCTAAGTGTCCTGAAACGAAATCGGCATGAAAATGAGTTTCAAAAATATACTTGATTTTAGCATCATCTAATTTTGCTCTTTTGATATAGGGTTGAACCTCTCGCAAGGGATCGATAATTGCTGCTTCGCCTTTACTTTCTATATAATAAGCGGCGTGTGCTAAACAGCCGGTGTAAATCTGTTCTATCTTCATGTTTAATTTCTTTAATTCAAAAATATATATACTTCTCGTGCTACTGCCTGACTTTTATCATAATTATAATACAAGTTCCTTAATTAGAATGTAAACGGCCATGATTAAAACAAACCATCCAAAGGCTTTCTTCAATTTATGTCCCGCTATAAAATTAGTAAGGTAAATTCCTATAAAAATCCCGACAATAGAAATGACTGAAAATATAATTAAAAAGGTCCATTCAATATCTAAATTTTCAATATCACCAATAAATCCAACTAAAGATTTTATAGCTATGATTAAGAGTGAGGTTGCCACAGCTTTTTTCATAGGCAGTTTAGCAAATAATACTAAAGCCGGAATGATAAGAAAACCACCGCCAGCTCCAACTAATCCTGTTAAAACACCAACTACGGCACCCTCTGCTAGTATTAAAGGATAATTATAAACAACCTTTGACTCTTCCTCGGTCGGTTTGGTTTGATTCCGAATCATTGAAAATGAAGCCAACAGCATAATGATAGCAAAAAACACCATAATGGCTATGTTTTTTGTCATGATGAAATCGCCAAGAGTGAACAATTGGTCTGGAATTGCAGGCACTATAAATTTTCGGGTGCCGTAAACTGCAACCAAGGCCGGAATAGAAAAAATAATCGCAGTTTTAATATCCACCAACCTCTTTTGCAGGTTTCTAAAAGCACCTACTAAGGCCGATGTACCTACGATAAATAATGAGTAGGCCGTTGCCACAACTGGATTAATCGCCAAGACATACACAAGAATAGGAACGGTTAAAATAGAACCACCACCACCTATAAGGCCTAAAACGATGCCAATGAGTAGGGCTCCTAAGTAACCTAATAT
>CAYMDB010000493.1:0-1666 GCA_964388865.1 uncultured Flavobacteriaceae bacterium | reverse complement strand
AACGCTACAAAGTAGATATCAATAAAAAAGCACTGAAGGCTATTAAAGCTAAAATTTAGAAATTAATTTATATTTGAAACACGCCGCACCCATAATTGTTCTTTGCTTACTTATTACCAGTTGTAACTTCTTTAAATCAACAGATAATAGAACCCCTGTAGCCAGAGTTAACGATGCTTATTTGTATGAGGAAGACATCGCAGATGTAGTTCCCCTTGGAGCTTCTAAAGAAGATAGTACATTAATGGTAAACGCTTATATTAATCGTTGGGCCAGACAGCTTCTTTTAATGGATGGTGCCATGCTAAATATTCCCGAGAAAAAGCAAATGGAGTATTCTCGCCTAGTAGAACAATATAAAAATGATTTATACACAAAGGCTTATCTCGAGGGTTTAGTAAAGAAAAATATAGATACAACGGTTATGGCTGCTGATGCCGAAGTTTTTTACGAAGCCAATAAAGAGTCATTTAAGTTAAATGATGATTTGTTACAATTTAGATACATTAATTTACCGACGAATTATAAGGATATAGACACCATTAAAACAAGGTTGAAACGCTTTGAGGCCAAAGACAAGCGTTATCTCGATTCCATTTCGGTACAATTCAAATCCTATTCCTTAAATGATTCCATTTGGATTAAATTGAGCCAGGTGATAAAAAAAATACCTGTGGTAACGGTGACGAATAAAAATGAACTGTTAAAAAAAACTAATTTCTTAGAGCTCAAAGATTCATTAAACCTATATTTGATGCAAGTTAAGGACGTACGTATTCAAAATGATTATGCGCCTTTGGACTATGTTAAAGCTTCAATTAAACAAATAGTTATAAACAAGAGAAAACTAGAGCTCATCAAGCAACTCGAAAATGATATTACAAAAGATGCTATTAAAAACAATCAATTCCAGATTTATAAGTAAAGCGATAGTTCTACTTTGCTTTATTACTTTAAATGTTGTCAATGCTCAAGAAATAATTGATGACGAAAAACCACAAGTAGAAACCCCTAAAGATAGTGTTGCAAACACAGATCGTATAAAAGCCGATGGGGTAGCCGCTGTGGTGGGGGATTTTATAATTCTAGAATCCGACTTAGATCGAGAGATTGCCCAATTGAAAGCGCAAGGTGCTCAATTAGAAGGCGTTTCGCGTTGCGAACTTTTTGGTAGTTTATTAGAAAGTAAATTGTATGCACATCAAGCCATACAAGATAGTATTCTTGTAAATGAGTTATACATTAAATCTTTAGTTGAACAGCAAATTCAAGGGATTTTAGCTCAAACTAATGGTGATATGCCGGGTTTATTAGAATTTTACAAAAAAGATTCTGAGCAAGCCTTACGCGAAGAAATGTACGAGATTAACAAAAGCGGATACCTCGCCAAGGAAATGCAAAATAAGGTAACCTCAGAGATTGAGGTTACTCCAGAAGAAGTACGCACCTTTTTTAACGATATCCCAAAAGATGAACGACCTACTTTTGGTACAGAATTAAAACTTGCACAAATTGTGATTATCCCAGAAGTTACCGAGGAGTCCAAACAAGCAGTGATTGATAAGCTTAAAGGTTTTAAGAAAGATGTGGAAGAAAACGGGTCTAGTTTTACAACAAAAGTGTTGTTTTATACTGAAGATTCTGGCTCTAAATCCACTGGTGGTAA
>CAYMDB010000492.1:0-1691 GCA_964388865.1 uncultured Flavobacteriaceae bacterium | reverse complement strand
TGGGAATAGCAAATTTATGGCCCTCTTTCTTTGTTGGGCTTGTTTGAGCGGGTTTGTGTAAGCTTGTATATTTTGATTTTGGCTTAAAAAACCGCAAACCAAAAACTATATGTAAGCGTCCGCGCAAAGCCGCAAAGGGGCTTATCTCGGAGCTTTATTTTTTATAAGTGACACAGTTCTTTGATAACCTAGCTATTTCAAAATAATGGTTTCACTTTAATTATTATTAAATTGAATTAGGCCTCTGATATAGAACAAAAATACCAGCCATCTCATCAATGACTGGTATACTTTGAAAAAATCTAATATGCTTTAAAAAAGTCTTATACTCTCACCTGGCCATCACCAAATACAAAATATTTGTTGGTAACCAGTTGCTTAAGTCCCAATGGCCCTCTGTGGTGCAACTTATCAGTACTTATGGCTAATTCTGCCCCAACGCCCATTTGTCCACCGTCTGTAAATCGGGTAGAGGCATTGTGATAGACTGCCGCACTATCTACATTTTGCATAAAGCTTAAGGCTTCAGTTTTATCTTCAGTAATGATAACCGCAGAATGCTTACCTGAATATTTGTTAATCATGTCAATGGCTTCATCCATAGAACTGACCTCACCTATGAGTAATTTTAGAGCTAAAAATTCCTCGTACCAGATAGATTCATTTTCAATTTTTGAAACCTCGGTGAGCGTTTTCCTAACGGCATCGTCGGCAACGATTTCAACCTTATGTTGTTCGAGCTTTTGCGCTAACATCTTTAGTTTGGTCTCGTATTCTGGGATATTTTTATTAATTAGGACTTTGTCTAAGGCATTACATCCCGATATTTTATGCGTTTTAGCATTGACGATTACATTGACTGCCTTACTCCAATCGGCTTTTTCAGAGATATATAAAAAGTTATTGCCTCTTCCGCTGATTAAAACGGCACAGCTCGCATGCGTTTTTACAAATTCGATTAAACGTTCTCCTCCACGAGGTACTATTAAATCTAAGGGCTCCGTCGGATTTCTTAGAAACTCTTGGGTTTCTTCGCGTTGCAGGTGTAAGAGCTTAATCCAGTCCTTAGATAAGCCATTGGCTTCAAGGGCTTGGTGCCAGCACGCTTCTAGAATCATGTTGCTATGGTAGGCTTCTTTACCACCTTTAAGTAAAATTTTATTATTGGCTTTAAAGGCTAATACAGCGGCTTCAATCGTAACATCTGGTCGTGATTCGTAAATAATTAGAATGGTACCAAATGGTGCGGTGGTGTTAACGATGTTGAGATTATTTTTTAAAGTAAGGTTTGAAATTTCTTGACTTACCGGATCCTCTTGAAGCATCACAGAGTGCACCGCTTCAATCATTTCGTCTACTTTTTTATCGTTGACCACCAATCGATCGTAAAGCGCTTGGTCCTCTCTTTGGAAAGCATCTAAGTCTTTTCGATTGGCTTTAATTATAGCTTCGCGTTTTTCGTCTAAAATCGCAATCATGGATTTTAGGACTTTATTTTTTAATTCAGTATTTAAAAGTTTCATAAATTTAATGTTCTTCAATTAGCATTAAGCCATTATAAATTTTGTGCCCACGTTTTTGTTGTTTACAATATCTACAATAACGTTCTCTCGTTTTCCATTAGCAATATAAGTGGGTATATTTTTGTTGGCAGTGCCTTTGGCTATTTTTAGCTTAGAGGCCATACCTCC
>CAYMDB010000491.1:0-1695 GCA_964388865.1 uncultured Flavobacteriaceae bacterium | reverse complement strand
AAGACTACATGATTCCATGCCTCAACAAAAAATTTTTTGGTTTTGAGTGCATGGGCTGTGGGCTTCAGAGATCGGTCGCATTATTATTAAAAGGCGAATTTGTAAATGCCTTTTATATGTATCCTGCGGTCTATTCAATCATAGCGCTATTCGGGTTTATCATTTTCAATCATTTTAAGAATTTTAAATTCGGCAATAAAATTATTATTATATTGGCATTGTTCAACGTGTTTGTTATCGTTGGCAGCTATTTTATTAAACTATATCTTAACTAATCAACATTATGGAACAACAAAAATTACCTAATGCAACCATTTCAATTGTCCTTGGAAGTATATCATTTATTGCGTGCTGCTGTAGCGCGGGTATCGGAGGATTAATTTTTTCTGGTATTGCATTTTTCTTAGCAAAAAAGGATGAAAAGCTTTACGCAGAGCAACCAGAATTGTACAGCAACTACGGTCAGGTAAAAACCGCTAAAATCATAGCGATTATCGGTTTAGTTCTTGGAGCCTTATCACTAGTTTACTCAGTCTACTCCATTATGGCTATTGGTGGCTGGGATGCTTATTTACAGCAACAACAAGACATGTTCGAACAATTTGGAATTCCAACAGAATAACCACTCATATCTAAATGTAAAAAAGCGATTTTCTGTATTGAAAATCGCTTTTTTTATGTTTAAATGTTGAAGTCTTTTTAATCCTCAAATTCCTTCAAAGTTTTAATGATAATAGATACACAATCTAATAATTGCCCCTTTGTCATTACTAAAGGTGGAGCAAAACGAATAATGTTTCCATGAGTTGGTTTTGCTAACAAACCATTGTCTCTTAGTTTTAAACAAATATTCCATGCCGTTTCACTGTCCTCAGTGTCATTAATTAAAATAGCATTTAAAAGACCTTTACCTCTCACGGCATTTACTATAGAACTCGTTTCAATAAATTTAGACAATTCTGCTCTAAATAAGTCTCCCAATTCTTGTGCGTTATTTGCTAGGGCTTCGTCTTTAATTACTTCTAAAGCTGCAATACCAATTACTGCTGCTACCGGATTTCCTCCAAATGTACTCCCGTGATTTCCGGGTCTTATGACATTCATAATCGAATCATTAGCTAAGACTGCGGAAACTGGATACACACCACCAGATAAAGCTTTTCCTAAGATTAGGATATCGGGTTTCACCTCAGGTGTTCCAGAGCAATGCTTGTCGGCACAAGTGCAATTACCACATGTTGCTAATAATCTTCCTGTTCTTGCGATACCCGTTTGCACCTCGTCTGCAATAAATAACACATTGTGTTTTTCACACAAGGCTTTTGCTGCAGCTAGATAACCTTCACTAGGCACATACACGCCTGCTTCACCTTGTATAGGCTCCACTAAAAAACCAGCTACATTATTGCTGCTGTCTAAAGCCTCTTCTAAAGCTTTAAGATTATCGTATTCAATTTTTATAAATCCTTTGGTGTAAGGTCCGAAGTTTTTTCGTGCCACCGCATCATTACTAAATGAAATAATTGTCGTAGTTCTACCGTGAAAATTATTTTCACACACAATAATTTCAGCTTCATTTTCAGCAATACCTTTGACTTCATAAGCCCAGTTTCTACAGATTTTTAAAGCCGTTTCAACAGCTTCAGCACCCGTATTCATGGGTAAAAGCTTATCGAAATGAAAGGTTTCTGTAGC
>CAYMDB010000490.1:0-1704 GCA_964388865.1 uncultured Flavobacteriaceae bacterium | reverse complement strand
TTTTAACCCTAATTGTAGTACCTATTTTATTCTATTTGGTAACCCTATTTAAAATGTGGCTAAAAGAATTAAGAAGTTCAAAGGACAGTACAGAGGCTACAGAAGGGGAACTTATTAATGTGAACGCAACTGTTGAAAAGCAATTCTAACACCCCATACTTAGTTTTTAAAAATTAGAGCAAAAACCTTTATAAGACTACAAAAGGTTTGATTAATAGCGAGAAAAGCCTTGACAATTGTTGAGGCTTTTTATTTTTTTATACTATAAGTTGCTTAAATTTGCAGCCGCATTTAGAAGGTATTTTAAATGCTACACACTTAAAATTTCAATATGTATAGAAGTCATAATTGTGGCGAACTAAGACTAAGTCACAATAACACAGAAGTTACGCTTTCGGGTTGGGTACAAGGAGTAAGAGACAAGGGATTTATGATTTATATAGATCTGCGCGATCGCTACGGCCTTACGCAACTTTACTTTGATGAAGAACGCAGTCCAAAAGAAATCATGGAAAAAGCTTCAAAACTCGGACGTGAATTTGTTATTCAGGTGACAGGAACCGTGATTGAGCGCGCCTCTAAAAACTCAAATATTCCAACGGGAGCTATTGAAGTATTAGTTTCTGAATTAAACATTTTAAATACATCGTTAGTACCACCCTTCACTATTGAAGACAAAACCGATGGTGGTGATGATTTACGCATGAAATACCGCTATTTAGACATTCGTCGTAATCCGGTAAAAAACTCATTAATTTTCAGACATAAAGTAACGCAGGCTGTTAGAAATTACTTATCTAATGATGGTTTTATAGAAGTTGAAACGCCTTATTTAATAAAATCTACCCCTGAAGGCGCCAGAGATTTTGTGGTGCCTTCGCGAATGAATGCGGGTCAGTTTTACGCCTTACCACAATCCCCTCAAACCTTCAAACAATTGCTGATGATTGGTGGCATGGATAAATACTTTCAGATTGTAAAATGTTTTAGAGACGAGGACTTGCGTGCCGATCGTCAGCCAGAATTCACACAAATAGATTGTGAAATGGCCTTTGTAGAACAAGAAGATATTCTCAATACGTTTGAAGGGCTTACCCGTCACCTACTCAAAGAAATTCATGGTGTTGAAGTGGAAAAATTTCCGAGAATGCTTTATGATGATGCCATGCGTTTATACGGAAATGACAAGCCAGACATCCGCTTTGGGATGCAATTTGGTGAGCTCAATGCGGTAGCACAGCACAAAGATTTTAATGTTTTTAATACCGCAGAATTAGTTGTTGGTATTGCCGTACCTGGTGGAAATAGTTATACCCGAAAAGAAATTGATACGTTGATTGATTGGGTAAAACGACCACAAGTTGGTGCTTTGGGTATGGTATACTGCCGTTGTAATGATGATGGGACTTATAAATCGTCTGTAGATAAGTTTTACGACCAAGAGGATTTAGCCAAATGGGCTGAGCTTACTGGCGCTAAGACCGGCGACTTAATCTGTGTGCTTTCGGGCGACACAAACAAAGTTAGAGCGCAGTTGAGTGCCTTGCGTATGGAATTGGCCGAGCGTTTAGGCCTGAGAAAAGCTAATGAATTTGCTCCACTTTGGGTTTTAGATTTTCCATTGTTAGAGTGGGATGAGGATACGGAGCGTTACCATGCGATGCACCATCCATTTACATCGCCAAAGCCAGGACAATTAGAATT
>CAYMDB010000489.1:0-1710 GCA_964388865.1 uncultured Flavobacteriaceae bacterium | reverse complement strand
TTGGAGGCCTTGTTGAATTTCCAGACCATGATTATGGATTTAACAGGAATGGAAATGGCAAACGCATCTTTATTAGACGAGAGTACAGCTGCTGCTGAAGCTATGAGTTTATTGTTTGCCGTGAGAGAGCGTGATCAAAAGAAAGCCAATATCAACAAATTCTTTGTTTCAGACACCGTTTTACCACAAACATTGTCCTTGTTAGAAACGAGAGCCAATCCATTAGGTATTGAGCTCTTTGTTGGCAGCGAATCTGAATTTAATTTTTCTGAAGATTTTTTTGGTGCATTGTTACAATATCCAGGGAAAAATGGTCAAATAACCGATATCAAAACATTTATACAAAATGCTAATGCTGCGCAAATTAAAGTAGCAGTTGCGGCAGATATTTTAAGCCTAATTAAATTGGAAGCACCAGGTAAGTTTGGTGCAGACGTTGTAGTGGGCACCACACAGCGATTCGGAATTCCTATGGGCTATGGCGGACCCCACGCGGCTTATTTTGCAACGAAACAAGCTTACAAGCGCGATGTCCCTGGAAGAATTATTGGTGTTACAAAAGACGCGAATGGTAACAGAGCACTGCGTATGGCATTGCAAACGCGAGAGCAACACATTAAACGCGATAAAGCAACATCTAACATTTGTACAGCTCAAGTTTTATTAGCTGTAATGGCTGGTATGTACGCGGTTTATCACGGCCCTAAAGGTTTAGAGTTTATTGCAAATACTGTTAATAATTCGGCTGCGACGCTTGCCCAAGCCTTAGAACAATTAGGACTTGAGCAGTTAAATTCACATTATTTTGATACGCTTCAAATTAAAGCAGATGCAAAAAACGTAAAAGCTGAAGCCGAAAAACACCGCGTTAATTTCTTTTATCCAAATGCAGAAACTGTAACGATTTCAATAAATGAAACCACGACAATTTCAGACTTAAACGAAATTATTTCAATTTTTGAAGCAGTAACTGGCAAATCAACCCATAAAATTGAGTCGATCTCTGAAGCTGAAACCATTCAAAATGACTTAAAGCGCCACTCTGATTTTTTAACGGTAGACGTCTTTAACTCCTATCATTCAGAAACCGAATTAATGCGCTACATGAAGCGTTTAGAGCGTAAAGATTTAGCATTAAATCATTCAATGATTTCCCTAGGTTCTTGTACCATGAAACTTAATGCAGCCTCAGAAATGCTGCCTTTAAGCTGGAGCAATTGGGGCAATATGCATCCTTTTGCACCCATAGAGCAAGCTAAAGGTTATACTACGGTTCTCAAAGCTTTAGAAGATCAATTAACTGAAATCACTGGTTTTGCTGCTACATCCTTACAACCAAATTCTGGTGCTCAAGGAGAGTTTACTGGATTAATGTTGATTAAAGCCTATCACGAATCACGTAACGATCACCATAGAAATATTTGTTTAATTCCGTCTTCGGCACACGGCACTAATCCGGCAAGTGCTGTTATGGCAGGTATGAAAGTTGTGGTAACCAAAGCCTCAGAAAACGGTAATATAGACATTGACGATTTACGGGAAAAAGCCGAGCTGCATAAAGATAATTTGGCAGCTTTAATGGTCACCTATCCATCTACTCATGGGGTGTTTGAATCTGCTATAAAAGATATTACTCAAATTATCCATGACAATGGTGGCCAAGTCTATATGGATGGTGCCAACATGAACGCCCAAGTAGGTTTAACAAAT
>CAYMDB010000488.1:0-1711 GCA_964388865.1 uncultured Flavobacteriaceae bacterium | reverse complement strand
TAAAGCTAAAGCCTGGCATTTTAGAGATCATTCTGTAGAGGTCAATATTCCTCCATTAGGAATGGTGGCTTTTAAGTATACGAACTAGGTCACTTTTTTTGATTAAAGGCCGATAAAAATTATTATTTTAATAAAATGGAGTATCTAAAACGTTATAGTTAGCAATTAGATATAAATACTAATACAAACATTTTTTAGAGTTCTAAATTTTCCTTTTTTTTACCATCATTTTTGCAAAGAAAATAATTTATGATTGTAAATACAGAATTAGAGAATAAAGGGAATTTATTTCCCTCAAAAATAATAGACTTTAAAAAGGATGTAGACACCTTATCTTTTTCTACAGATAACGAAGTTATTTTACAGATTACTGTTGTCCGAGACAGTTTATTAAGGTTTAGATATACAACGGTTGGTAATTTTGATAATGACTTTTCTTATGCCATAACCAAGTACGCAAGTATTGGTTACAATAAATTAGAAATTGAAGAAAAGGAGCATTGCTATGAGGTAGTTACTACAAAACTTCGTTGCGAAATTTCAAAAGATAGTCTAAGAGTTTCGATTTACGATGCCATTGACGGTATGTTAATCAATCAAGACGAAACTGGTTTTCACTGGGAAGAAAGTTACCAATTTGGGGGCAATATTGTGAAAATGAGTAAAGTGTCTAATGATGGCGAAAGCTATTACGGACTTGGAGATAAGCCAAATCATCTCAACCTAAAAGGTAAACGTTATGATAATTGGGTTACTGATTCTTATGCGTTCGACAAAGACACTGACCCTATTTATAAAGCTATTCCCTTTTACACTGGCATACATCATGGAAAAGCTTATGGTATATTTTTCGATAATACGTTTAGAACGTCGTTCGATTTTGCCCAAGAACGCCGAAATGTAACCAGTTTTTGGTCGCAAGGGGGTGAAATGAACTACTATTTCTTTTACGGACCACAAATGAATGATGTGGTTGAAAGTTACACAGATCTCACAGGAAAACCACATCATTTACCGCCACTTTGGGCCCTAGGATTTCATCAATGTAAGTGGAGTTACTATCCGGAAAGCAAAGTTAAGGAAATCACCTCTACATTTAGAAAACTAAAAATACCCTGCGATGCTATTTATTTAGATATCGATTATATGGAGGGTTTCCGCTGTTTTACTTGGAACAAAGAGTATTTTCCAGATCCAAAACGCATGGTGAAAGAATTGGCAGATGAGGGTTTCAAAACCGTTGCCATTATCGATCCAGGTATTAAAATAGATAAAGCGTATTCGGTTTTTAACGAAGCTTTAGATAAAGACTACTTCTGCAAACGTGCCGATGGCGATTACATGAAAGGTAAAGTTTGGCCGGGTGAATGTTACTTTCCAGATTTTACAAATCCTGAAGTCAGAGATTGGTGGTCAGGTTTATTTAAAGAATTAATAGAAGATATTGGTATTAAAGGGGTTTGGAACGATATGAATGAACCAGCCGTTATGGAGGTGCCCAACAAAACGTTTCCAGACGATGTGCGTCACGATTACGACGGTAATCCTTGCAGCCACAGGAAAGCACATAATATCTATGGGATGCAAATGGCGCGCGCCACTTATCATGGTTTAAAAAAATACTCCTATCCAAAACGACCTTCTGTAATCACACGTGCGGCATACTCAGGTACCCAACGTTATACATCAACTTGGACGGGTGATCATGTGG
>CAYMDB010000487.1:0-1724 GCA_964388865.1 uncultured Flavobacteriaceae bacterium | reverse complement strand
TTTAAGATAAATTATATTTTTTTCTATCTGTCACATCGAGCGTAGTCGAGATGTAATTAAATAAACAGAAGAAATGTTTAAGATTAAAACTAAAAAACATGCCATTCTACCATAAACTCGGAAAAATTCCACCAAAACGCCACACGCAGTTTAAAAAGCCTAACGGCGATTTTTACTATGAACAGTTATTCGGTACTATTGGTTTTGATGGGATGTCCACCAACAGCTATCACGAGCAACGCCCAACTCAGGTTAAAGAAATTAAAAAGCAATACAGCGTTGCACCTAAAGTAGCTAAAGCTAATAATATGCAATCCTATCGTTTTAGAGGCTTTCAAGTACAACCAGAAAACGACTATTTAGACAGCAGAAAAATAGTGTTAACCAATAGCGATTGCAACATTATTTTGGCGGCACCAAAACAATCAACCAATGACTATTTTTATAAAAATACCGAGGCAGATGAATTGCTTTTTATCCATAAAGGCACTGGAAAATTAAGAACCATGCTCGGTAATCTCGATTTTAAATACGGAGATTATCTGCTAGTGCCGCGAGGTATTATTTACAAGCTAGATTTTGATACCGAAGACAACCGCTTGTTTATTGTAGAATCTCGTCGACCAATTTACACGCCAAAACGCTACCGAAATTGGTTCGGACAGTTATTAGAACATTCCCCGTTTTGTGAGCGCGATTTGCGTCAGCCACAAGAACTAGAAACCTATAACGAATCAGGTGAATTTCTAATAAAAATAAAAAAACAAAACGACATTTTTGAAATGGTTTATGCCTCGCATCCTTTTGATGTGGTGGGATACGATGGCTATAATTATCCGTATGCCTTTTCCATTCACGATTTTGAACCCATAACCGGACGCATTCACCAACCACCTCCAGTACATCAAACCTTTGAAACCGATGCCTTTGTAGTCTGTAGTTTTGTGCCGCGTTTGTACGATTATCATCCTTTAAGTGTTCCGGCACCCTACAATCACAGTAATATAGATAGCGATGAGGTCTTATACTATGTAGATGGAGACTTTATGAGTAGAAACGATATCGCCGCGGGGCACATTTCATTGCACCCTGCAGGGATTCCACACGGTCCACATCCAGGTGCTATGGAGCGCAGTATCGGCAAGGTGAAAACAGATGAATTAGCAGTAATGGTAGATACCTTTAAACCTTTACAAGTCACAGAAGAAGCGATGAAAATAGCAGATGAGAAGTATTTTAAGTCTTGGCTAGAATAAAAACCCATGCTTACAGATAGTTATCGGGATTCCAAAGGGCAGGAACTGATATGGCAAAAAAATATAGTAATTACAAACAAACTCTTTTGGCCCAACAGTGAGAGTTCTTCCCCTTAGGGGAAGTTAGAAGGGGCTTTTAATATGAAACAAGTAAAAAACGTCAACTACGGCCTAGAAAAAATATTTGAAGGAGCGCAAGATTTTCTTCCGCTTTTAGGAACAGATTACGTAGAGTTCTATGTAGGTAACGCCAAGCAAGCAGCCCATTTTTACAAAACAGCATTTGGCTTTCAGTCTTATGCTTATAGAGGATTGGAAACTGGATCAAAAGATTCGGTGAGTTATGTGCTAAAGCAAGATAAAATTCGCTTGGTATTAACAACGCCTTTAAACAGTACCTCTCCGGTTAACGATCATATTGTAAAGCATGGTGATGGTGTTAAAGTCGTTGCTCTTTGGGTTGAGGAT
>CAYMDB010000486.1:0-1728 GCA_964388865.1 uncultured Flavobacteriaceae bacterium | reverse complement strand
CAACGAGAATAGGAGCGAGTGCTACAACAATAGACACCACAATATTTCCAACTAAAAGCATTTGCTTTAAGGAAGACGCATAGAGATAGAGTAGTGCTGAACTTGCAAAAAACACCACAAAAAGCGCTGGTTTGCCAACGTAATTTGCCAAATAGAAGCCAATACCAACGCCAACGATATTTAAAATCATAAATAAGGTAAAAGCGTTCTTTTCAGAAACACCATTATTAATTATAACTTTGTTTGGTTTGTTAATCTTGTCGGTTTCAATATCATAGATATCATTGATGATATAGCCAGCGGCGGCTATCAATACTGTTGCCAAAACGAGTAATGCAAAATGAAAACTGTTTAGCGTCGTTGAAACACTATGCGATTTTTCAAATGGAAGCAGTAAGGCGTACTTTATTAAAAATTGCACGAGTGCAATCATTAAAAGGTTTTTCCAGCGTATGAGTTTGAAAAAATGCATCATCTTAACTTAGTGCGAAATAATTTTTAGGATTAAATAATAGGAGAGATAAGCGATAATGCCAAAAACAATTAGGCTTATAAGTAACGCTTTGATCATTAGTCTTCGCTCTTGCTGTCTTATTTTATCCTTAATGTTTTGTTTATCTGCTTTGCTGAGGTCTTTATGCAAAAAATGCATTTTGTAATGCAAATGTGCTTCAAGATCTAATTTTTCTTTATATTTTGAAAAAGGTGTTGAAGATTTCTGGTTGAAGGTCGCTTGGTTATTCCCAAAACCAATATATCCAAATCCAGTGCTATGTCTCCTACCTCTGCGTGACATTAATTATTAGTCGTATTTCGCATTAAAATTACTATTCCATTTGTCTCGAACCTTTAAAACTTGTTCAATCACATCCCTAACGGCACCTTTTCCACCGCTTTTATGAGAGATGTATTTTGAAATGCCCTTAATCTCTGCAACCGCATCTTGCGGGCAACATGGCAGGCCTACCAATTTCATTACAGGATAATCAGGGATGTCATCTCCCATATATAAAATTTGCGACGTTTTGATAGTGTACTGTTTTAAATAGACATTGAGCTGCTCTATTTTGTTATGTACACCTAAGTAAATATCTTCTATACCTAATCCCTCTAGACGTTTTCGGACTCCTTCATTTGATCCACCCGAAATAATACAAACATTAAAACCAGCATCTACAGCTGTTTTCAGGGCAAAGCCGTCTTTAATACTCATGGTTCTTAGCATCTCGCCTTCCGAAGTCACTGTTATTGTACCATCGGTAAGAACTCCATCTACATCAAAAATGAAGGTGGTAATTTCTGCTAAATATTCTTTATAACTTCTATCGTTGTCCATGTGTTTTTTTTATTGATGCTGTAAGCAATTTATAAATGGTTTTGTGCTGCTCATTTTCTAATAGTTTAAGATGCCGCTTAATCGTTTTTTTGTCGTTTCGTTTCGCCGGACCAGTTTGCGCTTTATAGGGTGATATATGTTGGACTTTTTTTGCCGTCTCTAAAATTAAGGGTTTTAACATATCAAATTCAATATGTTCAATATCACTAATTTCATGGGCAATTCTGTAGAGCTGATTGGTAAAATTATTAGCAAAAACAGCTGCTAGGTGCAATGTTTGTCGCTGTTCAGTATTTAATTTATAAGGTTTGCAGCCAAGACCCTTGGCTAAGTTTTTTAAAAGCTCAAGATTTTGCTTCTGGTGAACTTCAACACAAATAGGAATTTCAGAA
>CAYMDB010000485.1:0-1733 GCA_964388865.1 uncultured Flavobacteriaceae bacterium | reverse complement strand
GGGCTTAAGAAGTACTATCTTTTAATTTTGTAATTTTAGCGGACAACAATGATTTTTATTAATATCAGAGGGAATAAGTAACTTAGAGTTGTTTTCACTTTTTATCATTATTCTTGGCGGCTTTGCGTGCAAAATTTAGCGTAATGATAATTTTAACTACTTATAATTTCAATTAATAGATCCTTCACACATGTATCTCTTTAAGAAAAAAATAGTAATTTAGGAAAGTTGATACTTTTTAATTAATCTTAATTTTTGGCACTTCTGCAACGTCAAGGAAAAACTACAAAATGACAGAAAACATAATCTCAAAAATTATAGTCGATGTAAGCTACCAAATACATGTAGAACTAGGACCAGGATTACTAGAGTCTGTTTATGAAGAAATCCTATACTTAGAATTAAAAAACGAAGGTCTTTTTGTTGAAAGACAAAAACCTATTCCTGTGATATGGAGAGGAAAAACATTGGATTTGGATTTCAAAACAGATCTAATTGTTGAAAATAAGGTAATTATTGAAATAAAATCTGTTAAGGAAATTCACCCAGTACATCCCATACAATTGCAGACCTATTTAAAGCTCTCAGGGCTCAAGTTAGGATTGTTAATAAACTTTAACAGCCCATTAATAAAAACGGGAATTACAAGAATTGTAAATGGGTTGTAATAAATAAACTTTGCATTATAGCTCATTTGAGATAAAAAATGAAACTACAGACAAAAATACCACTACACCCAGAGCAAAACAATCAAATAGATTACCACTCTAAGATTTTGTTATTAGGATCCTGTTTTGCTGAAAACATAGGTGAGACATTTTGCTATAATAAGTTTCAATCGTCTGTCAATCCATTTGGTATTTTATTTCATCCTATAGCGATTGAAAATTTAATAAAGCGTTCCATTAAAAAGAACTATTATTCTGAAGCAGATCTTCACTTTCAAAATGAGCAGTGGTGTTGTTTAGATGCACATTCAAAATTAAATAAGACATCCAAAACGGAGCTGTTACAGGTTTTAAATGCTGAAATTGATAAAACTTATAACAATTTAATTTCTTCAAGTCATATTATCATTACGCTTGGCACAAGTTGGGTATATAGGCATATTTCTAGTGACGCTTTGGTAGCCAATTGTCATAAAATTCCGCAAGATCAATTTTCAAAAGAATTATTATCTGCTGATGCCATAGAAACATCGTTAAAGGCCATTATTAATGAAGTCAGAACCATTAATCCAAAGGTGAACTTTTTGTTTACTGTTTCCCCAGTGCGACATCTTAAAGACGGTTTTGTTGAAAACACTCGGAGTAAGTCGCACTTAATTACTGCCATTCATAACAGTATTGAAACTAAAAAACAGGTCTATTACGTTCCATCTTATGAAATTATGATGGACGAGCTAAGAGATTACCGCTTTTATAATGCAGATATGTTGCATCCTAGCGATTTGGCAGTAGATTATATCTGGGACAAATTTAAATCGGTTTGGCTTACTGAAGAAACTAATAAAAGTTCAAAACGTGTTTCTGCAATCCAAGCGAAATTAGAACATCGACCATTTAAGCCAGAGTCTCAAGCGCATCGCGAGTTTCTTTCAAAACTTCAGTTAGAAATTGATGAACTTAGGTTAGCATATCCTCATATGTCATTTTAAATAGCACCAAATAATTTATGATTTTAGAGGTCAGTATTTAAATACGTATTTTTACATTCAGTAAATATATTAAAAT
>CAYMDB010000484.1:0-1741 GCA_964388865.1 uncultured Flavobacteriaceae bacterium | reverse complement strand
TTGAAATCAAAAGGCTTTAAATTAGGAATTGTTTGGTGTAGATAATCGTTCATGGGGCCGAAAATTCAAAACATAGAAACCGTTATGTAACGTTAGATTGGAGTATTAATTCATTAAAGTTAAAACTTTTCTCTCAGTTTTAGAACTTTAGAGTTGTAAATTCGATAAAATGATCAATTTTAGATATTAAATTAAACAACTGATATAGCAACTTTTAAAAGTTCTTCATCAGTATTCCTGACGTAAAATTCTGTAATTTTACAAAAAGTTTTCTATGGAAGAATTAACCTTAACGACACCAGCGCTATTATTTTCGGCAATTTCATTAATAATGTTAGCTTATACCAATCGATTTTTAGCCTATGCGGCAATCATAAGAAATCTTCGCGATAAATATTTAGAACATCATGACACTTCCATACTAAGACAAATCAATAATTTAAAGCTTAGAGTAAAGTTAACACGCTACATGCAAATCGCTGGTATTACTAGTTTACTATTTTGCGTTTTAACGATGTTTTTAATTTATATACAGTACAATTTTATTGCTATTTGGGCTTTTGCTATAGGACTTATACTGCTTATTGTATCGCTTTTGTTTTTGATTTGGGAAATTCAAATTTCTGCGCGCGCCTTGGAACATCATTTAAATGATATTGAAGGTCACTTAAAAAAGTAAGTGTTTTTTTCAAATTGAAAAGTTAAGCTCCTAGGGCCTTCATTGTCCGTAATATCCTAATTTTATTTTGTCTTTAAAATGCTGAAACATTCGGACTGGCTAATAGATGATATCACTTGTAAAATATCAATACTTAGCAGCTTTACCGTTGGCTAAGGAGGCTTTTATAAAATCTCGCAAATCATCATTAGATTTTATTAAATCCTCATTTCTTAAATACATCATATGACCACTTCGGTAACCTTTGAAACTAAAACGATCTTTCATTTTACCACTCGGATCCACTTGCCACATGGTATATTTTGCATTAAAATAGGTGATTGCTCCGTCGTAATAACCCGACTGAATCAATACCTTCAAATACGGATTCTGAGCCATGGCTTGCCTGAGGTCATCACGAGTGTTATCGTTAGAATCATCCCAATTACCTACGTCGCCAAAAACGTTATATTTCACATCTGTGTTAAACTTAAGTTCATTTTTAATATAATAATTTATCGCTGGTGTAAATGAGTGTAACCAAGAGGTAAGCTCTGCATTGTAGTCTGGGGAAGTGCCTGTTTCAACCTTATCCATTCCCAAATATCTAGAATCTAGTCTACCTATGGTTTGTCCGGTTTTGTCTCTCAATAATTCCTTCCAAAAGAAACGATTCGGAACATCTAAATTTTGCTGTAAAATCGCTTTTTCTGATAAGCCTGAATAATAACTCATTTGCTTAGCTATTGCGGTTTTTTCAGCATCATTAATAAAGCCACCTTTGGCAATAGCAGGCATTAAATCATTGATTGCAAAATGTTCAACTTCTGGTAAAATATCGAGTAAATCTCTCGATTGTAAGGCTGGTGCCAACATTTTATGATACCATGCGGCAGCGGTATAGTATGGTAAATTCAAACTAGATGCTAGCGGACCGCCAACGCGCAAAACTTTGTAATCTGCGGGCGACACCATAATCACACCATTTAAGTACATCCATTGGCTATTTTGAAGTTCTAGAGCCAAGCCCATAACGCGTGTACCACCATAGCTTTCTCCAATAATATATTTAGGAGATTCCCA
>CAYMDB010000483.1:0-1754 GCA_964388865.1 uncultured Flavobacteriaceae bacterium | reverse complement strand
AGAATCTTCCATGTCCATGTCCAAGTCCTCTTCTAAAGGACTCGGAGTAATTGTTTGCGTTGAAACGCCTTCATTCTTATCTATGGAATCAATTTTATTAGCGTTACGCTCTATTTTAGCATTGAGCTCATTTAACTTGCTTAATATTTCCATACTTAATACATCTTGTTGTTTGTTTGTATTAAGCGCATCAGAACTATATTTTTTTTCTGTTGTATAGCTACTCGGTGCTTTCTGATCAAAATTTGTTGAATTACGTTGAAGTAATAATTTTTCTAACTCATCAACACGTTGTTTTAAGACTTCATTTTCTGTGTTGGTTTGGTTTGGTGTTTTATACAAATTCTCAGCAGCATTATTTATTGCGTCTGTTTCCCCTTTCTCTTCTCTAATTCTAGCTATTAAAAGTTCGAGCTCTTCTGGTGACATTTGAATCATGTCATCAGCAGATGTTACCCTTTGATAGTTTTTACCAGTGTAATTTTGGGAATCCATAGTCTCGAAATCTTCAAGCTCTTTTTTAACTGCATTTTTTTCTTTGATAATCCTTACGGCTCTATCAACGTCACTTTCTTGACTCGCTTTTTCTAAGTCTTTTTCAAGTTCTTGAATACGCTTATTATAGTCACTTTTTACAGTGTCCATTTTTTGCTGCTCTGAACGATCATAGTTTTGATTTGTATTTTCACTATTTTTTTCTTGATTCGCTTTTTCTAAGTCTTTCTCAAGTTTTGTAATACGCTTGTCAAGGTTAGTGATTAAAGCTTCTAGTTTTTGCATATCTGCGCTATTGCCGTTTTGATTGACACGTTCTACAGCTTCAACTTCTTTTAAGGCTTTTTTCACTTCATTCTTTTCTTCCATGATTTCAACAGCCTTCGCCACATCATTGTCATCATTTGCTTTTTTTAATTCGCCTTCCAATTGAACAATTTGATTGTTATAATCGTCTTTTAACGCTGCAATATGCTGTCTGTTTTCTTCACGTTGTACAGCAAGTGCCTCATTGACGTTTTCATCAACATTACTTTGATAAACGCTTTGAGCTGATTTACCACTACGACCAATGTTAAATTTTATACCAAAATTATACATGGTATGCGTTTGTATTTGATCAGGATTTTGAAGGTTTTCTTCGTCAGTGTCAGAGGTTAATAAGGCTTTAATACCACCAAAGGCTACAATTTCTTTAGAAAGAGGAACGTTTAATCCTAAACCACCAGAAGCAAAATAGCTATCATTTGCGCCTAATAATCCATCTACTCCTACATAATTATCGGCCACATCTAAATAACCACCGCCAATAGAAATATAAGGAACAACACCTCTAGGGACATTTAATCTTGCTCTAAATTCACCACCATACATCTGTAGTTTATCAAAGTCGGTAGAGATTTCATCATCATTGGTTGCTTTAAAATAGAAAGCTCTTAATCCTATATAATCATTAAAGTCTGCACCTAAATAACCACCTAAAAACCACGCATCTCTAAATCTTGAATCGTTATCAAATTCTACATGTGCTAAACTTGGCTCTATGGCAAAACGTATACCTTTAAAACCACTTGAAAAGGTCTTTAAGTAAGCTTTATCTAATTCTGATAATTCTCCTGGACGTCTTCCACTTAAGTAAAATTCAAGGGATGCCATAGCGGACCAATTACTCAAGCGCTCTGATTCAAAATCTCCATCGGTAACACCAAGAGCATTCTGATCGGTTTGCGTTAAAAGTCGAGATCCGGCGTTAAAATTAT
>CAYMDB010000482.1:0-1788 GCA_964388865.1 uncultured Flavobacteriaceae bacterium | reverse complement strand
AGAAAAAGGCTACGGGAATATTACTATTTACCGCAATATTTCTAGCCATGGTTAAGGTTAGCGCTGTTTTACCCATACCTGGACGTGCGGCAACAATAATTAAATCACTCGGCTGCCAGCCAGAAGTTAATTTATCTAATTTATCAAATCCTGAGGGAATACCACTTAAACCCTCTTTATTTGAAATTTCTTCAATTTTTTTCTTGGCTTGAATAACTAAACTCTGAGCCGATTCTGTCGATTTTTTGACGTTACCTTGGGTAACTTCATATAATTTCGCTTCGGCATTATCAAGAAGATCGAAAACATCTTTAGTTTCGTCATAAGCGTCTTCAATAATTTCGTTTGAAATTTTTATTAAACTTCTCTGGATATATTTTTGAAGAATGATACGCGCATGGAATTCGATATGCGCTGAAGATGACACGCGTTGGGTTAGCGAAATAAGGTAAAAATCGCCTCCAACGAGATCTAATTTTTCATCTTTTTTTAACTGGCTCGAAACGGTTAATAAGTCAACAGGCTCACTGTTTTCAAATAGCTTAAAAATCGCTTCAAAAATATGTTTATGTGCATCTTTATAGAATGCTTCCGAACTTAAAATGTCAATAACCTCATCAACACCTTTTTTATCAATCATCATTGCCCCAAGCACAACTTCCTCTAAATCAATAGCTTGTGGTGGTATTTTTCCTTTTTCTAAGCTAATGACTGAGCTTCTGTCGACTTTGTAGCCTTGTACGGGGTTGGGTTGTTTCATAGTATGTGAAAGTAGCTAAATTGTATTGATAAATGTATTTTATGGGCTTGTCAATCTCAACAGTTCATTAACAATTTAACTGTTCATAACTTCCATATTTTGTTGATAGTGCCAAAAAAAACCGAAGTGCTAAACTTCAGTTTTTTTTAATTCCTTTTGTTTAGTGCAACTAGTCTTTATAGACTCCCATGTCGTTGTATTTTTCCATGCGCTGTTTCACTAAATCTTTTGGTGATAAGTTTTTGAGCTCTTCATAAGATTTAATAATCGCATCTCTTACCGCTAAAAACGTTTTCTCTCTGTCGGTATGGGCACCACCAAGTGGTTCTTTAATAATTAAGTCTACAAGCTTCATGCGTTTCATGTCCTTTGCTGTTAATTTTAAAGCTTCTGCGGCTTGTTCTTTATATTCCCAGCTTCGCCATAAAATTGAAGAACAAGATTCTGGTGAAATCACCGAATACCAAGTATTCTCTAACATCATCACGCGGTCCCCAACACCAATACCTAAAGCTCCTCCTGAAGCTCCTTCACCAATAATCACTGTAATAATTGGCACTTTTAATCGTGCCATTTCTAATATATTTCTGGCAATAGCCTCACCTTGTCCGCGCTCTTCAGCCTCTAGACCAGGATAAGCACCAGGTGTATCTATTAAAGTGACGACAGGAATGCCAAATTTTTCAGCAGACTTCATTAAACGCAAGGCTTTGCGATAGCCTTCAGGATTAGACATCCCAAAATTACGATATTGTCTGGTTTTAGTGTTAAATCCTTTTTGCTGTCCGATAAACATATAAGATTGGTCGCCTATTTTACCCAAGCCACCAATCATGGCTTTATCGTCTTTTACATTTCTATCGCCATGTAATTCTAGCCAAGTATCACCACACAACGCACGAATATGATCTAAAGTATAGGGCCTATTAGGATGACGTGACAACTGAACGCGCTGCCAAGCCGAAAGATTTTTGTAAATATCTTTTTTGGTCTGCTCTAGCTTTTTTTCAATTTGTTTACAGGTTTCC
>CAYMDB010000481.1:0-1801 GCA_964388865.1 uncultured Flavobacteriaceae bacterium | reverse complement strand
ATAATAGGAATTTTATGAAAAAGGTTCTACCACTTACAGTGTGTTTGGGCTTTGGAATGCATCTTTCTGCGCAAGATTTCAGAACGCTAAGAGCTGACTAAACACATTTACATTAGTAACGTATAATTTATATTTCCAAATCTACAAATAAACTTCAGATGGTGGTTTAACATGGCAAAACAATGGTAAAGATGGTACATATGTGGGCATAGATTACGGTGTGTATTACACATTTTCAGATCTCAATAATTCTTGGCAGCTTTTTAATAATGGGCTTCCAAATATTCAAATTTACGAGCTGTAAAATTAACACTTCAGCAAACCAAATTTACGTCGCAACTTATGGTAGACATTTATGGAGATCCAATCTTCGTGATGCGACTCTCAGCATGAAAAATTATGAATTTGATGAGGCTCAAGTGTAGCCGAACCTTGTACAAAATGAATTCAACTTAAATGAGAAATTTTAAAGAATTGTTTAATGAAGTGATTTAAACGCTTTTCATTTGCCAAAAAATTACTCTTTTTAGACCTTTTTTAACTTCGTAGCTTAGCTATAAAGCTCAATAAAGATTTTAAATGTGCAAAAAATAGCTCAGTTTTGCTTAATCGTGAAAAGTTTAAATCACTTCAATATTAGAATTAGCAAAACACAAGGTAAACTGATGTTTTTTACTAAAAAAGAAGATGTATTTTCAGACTTTAATATAGATCTATCTGCCTTCGATTCAAGGTTGTATTTTGTTAAGTTGAATAGTAGTAAAGGTGAAATTATCAAAAAGTTAATTCTTAATGCGTAACCAAACAAATCCGTTTTGGGTTAATTAGAAAAACTTTTAACTGTAAATTTTTTTGGTCTAAAATCAGTAACTTCGCGTCCTATGGAATTTTCATCACTTCTCTTACAAAATGCCGTTAATGAAATGTCGCAATTACCAGGTATTGGTAAGCGTACGGCCCTGCGTTTGGTTTTACATCTATTAAGACAGCCCGAAAGTCAAACCTTTCAGTTGGCAGAGGCCTTGTCTAAAGTTAGGGCAGAAATTAATTTTTGTTCTTCTTGTCACAATATTAGCGATAAACCAATTTGCGAAATCTGCGCAAATCCAAATCGGAATAAAGAGCTCATCTGCGTCGTTGAAGATATTAGAGACGTTATGGCTATTGAAAATACCAGTTCGTTCAGAGGCTTGTACCATGTTTTAGGCGGAAAAATATCGCCAATGGATGGTATTGGACCACAAGATTTAAACATCATTACCCTGGTAGAAAAGGTTAAAACAGGTGAAGTTAAAGAATTGATTTTTGCCATGAGTCCAACTATGGAAGGAGATACCACTAATTTCTACATTTTTAAACAAATTCAAGATTATAAGGTGGCAACCTCTACGATAGCAAGAGGTGTGGCCGCAGGAAATGAATTAGAGTACACCGACGAAATTACTCTGGGTCGCAGTATCATAGACCGAATCCCTTTTGAAGCGTCCTTAAAATCATGATAATCTCATGAAGCTCTCAGTCGTCATACTTAACTATAACGTGCGCTATTTTTTAGAGCTCTGTTTAAAAAGTGTCGAAGTTGCTGTAAAAAATATTGATGCTGAAATCATAGTTATAGACAATAAGTCTTCAGACGACAGTTGTAAGATGGTGAAAGACTTATTTCCAACCGTAAAACTGATAGAGAATAAAGACAACTCAGGCTTTTCCAAAGGAAACAATATTGCGGTTAGGGAAGCCAGAGGCGCGTATTTATGCATATTAAATCCGGATACTGTCGTTGCAGAGGATACATTTTCAA
>CAYMDB010000480.1:0-1848 GCA_964388865.1 uncultured Flavobacteriaceae bacterium | reverse complement strand
GTAATGGCAAATGGCCAGTGAGCATGATTTTACGCGTACCAATCGGCGCCTATGGCAGTGGCGGGCCTTATCATTCCTCGTCCGTTGAAAGCGTGATTACCAATATTAGAGGCATCAAGATTGCTTATCCAAGTAATGGTGCCGACTTAAAAGGCTTGATGAAAGCCGCCTATTACGATCCGAACCCGGTGGTTATTTTAGAGCATAAAGGCTTGTATTGGTCTAAAGTGCCAGGAACACAAACGGCAACTTCCGTAGAACCTTCAGAAGATTATGTATTGCCTTTCGGTAAAGCTTGGGTGCTTCAAGAAATTTGGAAACAAGAGGAGGTGGAAACCATCACCATTGTAACCTATGGCATGGGTGTGCATTGGGCTTATAATGCATCGGGAGACTTAGACCTGCGCGATCAGATAGAGATTATCGATTTACGAACTTTATTCCCATTAGATGACGCCACGATTATGGCCTCTGTAAAGAAAACAGGAAAGTGTTTAGTGGTTACAGAAGAACCTTCGAACAATAGTTTTGCTCGGGCTTTAGCCGGAAAAATTCAGGAAGAGTGTTTTCAGTATTTAGATGCACCAGTAATGACGATTGGTAGTGAGAATATGCCTGCTATTCCCTTGAATTCGACTTTAGAGCAAACGATGATTCCTTCAACTGAGAAGGTTCGGGTTAAGATTGAGGAGTTATTGGCGTATTAGGGGAGTTTAATTATCTTTCTGTTTCCTTATAGTTTTGACTTATAGATGCTGTCCCGACGTCTCGGTATTGTTCAGCATGACAAGCCATGCGGCTTTGGATTAATTCGAATGACAAATCATCGTGATTTGTATAGATTTTAATCACAACTGTGGCTTTTTGTAAAACTATTGGCTTTATGGAGTGCTAGGCATAAGTCCAAACCTCAAAATAGGGCACAAAAAAAGCCTATCTAAAAGATAGGCTTTATACTTAAAAAGATTGTAAGATATATAATTATATAACTTTTACATTAACTGCGTTTAATCCTTTTTTTCCTTCTGCTAAATCAAATTCAACATGGTCTCCTTCTCTTAACTCATCGATTGTTCCAGAAATGTGTACAAAATGCTCTTTGTTGTTTCCTTCTTCTGTTATGAATCCAAAACCTTTAGAGTCATTAAAAAATTTTACTGTACCAGTACTCATATTAAATTATATTAAATTAAGCAACAAAGATAGCTTAATTTATTGATTTTTAATTATTTTATTTCTTTTTATTCTTGTTTCTTTTTGATTGGCTTATAAGTTGTTGGTTTTGTGAGGTTTATTTAGTTATTGTGTTCTTTAGTTCTTTATAATTTGGCTGAGGTATTGGATAACGATACGACGGGCACAATTGGACTAACTGTTTAACTCACTACCAATTTTAGTGTGTAGTGCCATTAATTTTTAATGTTTAAAGGCAAAACCATTTGATTTATCGGCCTATTAAAAAGATACTTGTTATTAAGTATTTATAAGGTATACATGGCATATAGTCGGTATAAAGTCGACATATAGTCGGTATATACATACAGTGCCTATACATATTATCGTATATTTATAGGGATAAAAACCTAAAGATCATGGCTAAACAACGTGGCATAGTATTTATTGAAGGCACTTTAGGTGGTATTAATTTTTTAGAGGTCAGTAGTTAGTTACTTATTAATTGTGACTGATATATCACATTACTATTAACCATTTTGGTTATTAAGTTATTGAATATTTTGTTTTTGTTTTGAGAGCGATTGATTCTGAAACAGAATTCATTAAAATTCAATTGCAAGAGTTTATCCAAAATTTTGTGTTTTTGAAAAATAATTTCAAAATTCATAGGTT
>CAYMDB010000479.1:0-1858 GCA_964388865.1 uncultured Flavobacteriaceae bacterium | reverse complement strand
TTTATTAATAATGAATTGGTTAGGTATTGTCAAAATGAGCACTATATTTGCGACCGTATAGGTTTGGGCGCCAAGCAGATCTAATTATAATACGTATATTTGTTTAAATAATTGCTTTTAACACATGAAGGGACCATTATTTTACGCTAAGATTCTATTATTCGGTGAATACGGAATTATCAAAGATTCTAAAGGTTTATCTATACCTTATAATTTTTATAATGGAGCATTGAAAGTAGATGAAAATCCGACTCAAGAAGCCATAAAATCTAACGAAAGCTTAAAACGATTTAGCGATCATTTGCAAGGGCTTGATCATGATTTGGTGACTTTTGATATTGAGAGCTTACAACAAGATGTGGACGCTGGGATGTATTTTGATTCTTCTATTCCTCAAGGATACGGCGTCGGGAGTAGTGGAGCTTTAGTGGCTGCTATTTACGATAAGTACGCCCTAAATAAGATTACGGTTTTAGAAAATTTAACTCGGGAAAAGCTTATAAAATTAAAGCATATTTTTTCTGAAATGGAATCTTTTTTCCACGGAAAATCTTCAGGTTTAGATCCCTTAAACAGTTATTTGAGTCTTCCTATTTTAATCAATTCAAAAGATAATATTGAAGCTACAGGCATTCCATCCCAAAAAGCGGATGGCACGGGAGCTGTATTTTTATTAGATAGTGGGGTAGTTGGCGAAACCGCACCTATGGTAAGTATCTTTATGGAAAATATGAAGAACGAAGGTTTCCGTAGTATGCTTAAAGATCAGTTTATTAAACATACCGATGCTTGTGTTGATGATTTTTTAAAAGGTGATATAAAATCCTTGTTTAAAAACACAAAACAATTATCTAAAATTGTGTTGAACAATTTTAAACCAATGATTCCTGCACAATTTCACGAGCTTTGGGCCAACGGTCTTGAAACTAATGACTATTATTTAAAACTCTGTGGCTCTGGTGGAGGTGGGTATATTCTTGGCTTTACTGAAAACATTGAAAAAGCAAAAGAGGCCTTAAAAGCTCATAAATTAGAGGTGGTCTACAACTTCTAGTGCAACGATTAGTGCATTGAGATTTCGTACCTAAAGTTGGTTCAATAATTTTTCTTAAAACTTAATGTATGTTATCGAGACGGCAGAAACACATTCTTCTCAAATTTTTCAGTATGTTTTCTGTGGTTAGAGGGTACAACATTCTTGTTATTGTTGTGGCTCAGTATCTCGCATCTATTTATATTTTTGCACCCGATAAATCCTTAAATTCTGTTCTTTTAGACCTAAATCTTTTGATGCTTGTATTGGCGTCTTCCGCAACGATTGCCGCGGGTTACATTATTAATAATTTTTACGACTCAGAAAAAGATCTTATCAATAGACCGAGAAAAACGATGCTTGACAGGCTGGTAAGTCAAAACACCAAATTATCTTTTTACTTTGTATTAAATTTTCTAGCTGTTGTATTTTCTAGCTATGTGTCTTTTAGGGCTGTTATATTTTTTGCGCTTTATATTTTCGCTATTTGGGTGTATTCGCACCGTTTAAAAAAATTACCAATGATTGGTAACCTGGTATCTGCGATTTTAGCGGTAACTCCATTCTTTGCTATTTTTATTTATTATCAAAATTTTGAACAAGTTGTTTTTGCACATGCACTCTTCTTATTCTTGCTGGTATCAATGCGCGAGTTAACTAAAGATTTAGAAAATATAAAAGGTGATTTAGCTTTAGGCTATCGCACGGTGCCTGTGGTTCATGGTGAAAAGGTCTCTAAAATTATGCTTTCAGTGGTAGCCATTGCTACTATGGTTGCAGCACAAATAATTATAATGTTTTTTGAAATAGGATACATGAACTATT
>CAYMDB010000478.1:0-1913 GCA_964388865.1 uncultured Flavobacteriaceae bacterium | reverse complement strand
GTTTTCTTTGTAGTAAAAAGCGTTTGTAAAGCGCCAAAAGCCGATTCTAAACCTGTAGTGCCGTATTTAGCGTGATCAAATTCAATTTTTTTGTGCTCTATATCAATTGGGTTATGATCAGAGGTCACCATGTCAATAGTGCCATCTTTTAAGCCTTCAATTAGAGCGTCACACTCTGTTTGTGTTCGTAAGGGTGGCAAAACTTTGTAATTTGTTTCAAAAGTATCTAAAACAGCATCCGTAAAGACTAAATTATGAATAGCCACACTACAAGTGACATTTAACTTTTTTGCTTTGGCTGCTCTTATCAATTCAACAGATTTTGCGGTTGATATCGTGGGAATATGTAATTTTCCTTCGGTGTATTCTAATAAGAATAAATCTCTTGCTACTTGCAATTCTTCGGCTAAAGCCGGATTCCCTTTAAGTCCAAGTTTGGTAGAACTTATGTGTTCGTTAGCAACACCAAGTCCAGATATCAAAGATTCCTGAGGAAAAGAGCAAACCAATCCACCAAAATTACTGGCGTATTGCATTGCAATCTTCATTAAATTAGGATTAGCAATAGGCTTTTGATAATCGCAGAAGGCAACAGCTCCTGCATTGGTCATGTCAAACAATTCTGCTAAATCTATGCCATTACTGCCTTGTGTTAATGCACCAATAGGGTAGAGGCTAACCGCATTGTCTTTAGCTTTAGATTTCACAAAGCTGATGTCGGCATAGCTATCTATAGTCGGATGAGAATTAGCATTAAGAGCAACCGCAGTAAAACCTGAGTGTGCGGCAGTTTTTAAACCATTTGTGATGGTTTCGCGCTCTTCGTAACCGGGTTCTCCAAAAGAAACGCTGCTGTCAAACCAACCCTGAGAAACGTGCAGGTTGTCTAGCTTTATTTCTTTGTAATTATTAGGATTGGAAATGCGCTTAGAAATTTTTGAAATGCGACCTTTTTCAATTAAAATATCAACAGTTTCATTGTGAAAATCACTTTTAGAATCAACGATGGTTGCAGATTTTATGAGTGCGTTCATTTAAGATATTTTAGTAAAAGCATTTCAATAAGTAAAAATGCCAGTGCAAAAATAACAAACCATTTCCATAGGGCATTAACATTTGTGCTACTTTTTATGCTGGTTATTGAAGAGGCTAAACTGGAATCTACAGTCACATTTTTCAACAGACTTAAATTGTGAGTACTTGGATTACTCTCTGTTCTGTTGTAATTAAAACTTAGGTTTTGAAGGATTTCAGACTTGTTTTTAACCGAGTAAATACCTGCTCTGTCAGGATAATTATCCGTTTCTAAAACCACAGATTTACTATAGGTTTTTTGCAACGGAATTATTGAGTTTTCTTCGGTAACTAGATTGAGAATATCATCTTTTCCAATTTCGGTAGAAATAGCAATCGCATTTCGTTGCCCAATAGTGTAATACAATTTTGATAGCTTTAAACTTTGAAGCCCCATGTTATACAGCACAGGAACAATGAGTTGCGAATTTTTAAAGTTAGAGTTCGTACTATTTAATGGGGAAGAAAACACAAACACTTGATCAGAATTTCCTACTAAAAAGGCAGAGCCATCTTCATAAGACAAAAGGCTGTTTGAACTTGAAGACAACTGATAAGACATTTCTACTTTTGGATACTGAAAATTTGTGACTTCAGAATAAAACGCATTAGATAAAAGTGGATGGTTATAATTGATAGTTGTAATGCGTTTTTCATTGGGGTTAGAACTTTCAAAAGTCGCTATATAAAAACTATTAAATAATTGATTATAAGAGCTTAAATTAATGTCATCTGAAGGAATTATTAAAACCGTTCCTCCGTCGTTTTTGAAGGCCTCAAGTGCCGATTTTAGCGCATTAGAGATGTCCTGAAGTTCATTTAAAACAATTAAATTTTGA
>CAYMDB010000477.1:0-1917 GCA_964388865.1 uncultured Flavobacteriaceae bacterium | reverse complement strand
TATGTAAGATACAAGGCCTAAAGCATCAAACAATAGGCTTAGTATTAGTAATTGATTTTTTTTCATTTATTAATGCCAAAAGATTAAAAAAACTTAGTTGCAATAAGCATTCCAAAATTATAGAGAGCAAGGAACTCGGCTCTTATTTTTAACGTTTAATTAAGACCATTTCCTACCCTGAGACTGTAGTTTTGTAAGACTAACTTATAACTAGCATGCGCTTTTCATAAAAGTAGCACCTTATTAACATACTAGCTTCAAATTATGCGTTTTTGTTTTCTTTATGCCTTTATTTTACTGCTTTTTACAAGTTACACATTACAATCTCAAGACCAAAAAAAGCTCACTGTAAACCGTGCTAAAAATGCACCTAAAATAGATGGCAATCTCAACGATTCTATCTGGGAAAACGCAGAAATAGCTACGGATTTTATTCAGTTTGAACCCGATATTGGAAATCTATGTGATAAAAGTCAACGAACTGAAGTCAAAATCACCTACGACGATAATGCCATTTATATAGGGGCCTATCTTTATGATGATCCCGATAAAATAATGAAACAACTCACCACAAGAGATAATTTTGGTCAATCTGATTTTTTTATGGTGGTTTTAGATCCTAATAATGATTCTCAAAACGATACCAATTTCGTGGTTTTTAGCTCTGGGCAACAAGCAGATGCTATTGCTAATCCAAGTATTGGCTCAGATTATAGCTGGAATGCTGTTTGGAAAAGCGAAGTAAAATTAAAAGAGGATGGCTGGGTTGTAGAAATGAAAATTCCATACAGAACACTTCGTTTTCCAGAACAAAAGGAACCGACTTGGGGTTTGCAGTTACAAAGAAGCTTTAGACGGGAACGCTCAAAATACAGCTGGAATGCCATAGATCCTACAAAAGGAAATATTGGCTTATATCACGGCGAACTGTCGGGTTTAGATAACATAAAACCACCCGTACGCTTAAATCTTTATCCGTTTTCAACCGGTATCGTTAACAATTTTGATGGAAGCACAGAAACAGACCTCACCTTTGGGATGGATGTTAAATATGGTATCACCGATAATTTTACACTTGATGCTACCCTTGTCCCCGATTTTAGTCAGGCTGGTTTTGATAATGTCGTCCTCAATCTAGGGCCTTTTGAACAAACCTTCTCAGAACAACGTCAATTTTTTAGTGAGGGTGTCGATTTATTTTCTAAAGGAAATTTATTTTTTTCGAGACGTGTGGGAAATGCTCCTAGTGGCAAACTTGACTTAAATGAAAATGAGACCGCTAATGTGCCAAACGAAGTTAAGGTTCTCAATGCTGTAAAAGTATCAGGCCGCACAAAAAACGGACTGGGTGTCGGTTTTTTTAATGCCATCACGGAGCATACTGAAGCTCGTATAACAGATACCCTAACCGGATTAAAGCGAAATGCAGTAGTTGAGCCCTTTGCGAATTACAATATTTTCGTTCTAGACCAGCAATTTAATGGCAATTCATCTATTAGCCTCATTAATACGAATGTGCTCCGAGAGGGTGATTTTAGAGATGCTAATACCTCGGCGATAGTGGCTAATTTAATAAACAAGCGAAATACATATCGCATCAATGGCCAGTTAAAAATGAGTAATGTTAATTACCAAAATTCTACTACAGAATCTGGGTTCAGTAGTTATCTATCTGTTGCTAAAATACACGGTAATTTGAGGTATGGCGCAGATCATAGCTATGCCGATACCAGCTTTGAGATTAACGATTTAGGACTTCAATTCAGAAATAATTATAACAATTTTTCGGCTGATCTATCTTATCAGACTTTTGAACCCACTGAAAAATTAAACAATTACAGGATTAATGCTTTTTTTAATTACCGACAATTAGCCACACCAAATACCTATACGGGCTCTAATTTTGGTTCTACCTAT
>CAYMDB010000476.1:0-1930 GCA_964388865.1 uncultured Flavobacteriaceae bacterium | reverse complement strand
TGTTTGGGCTCCCTTATCAGCCTATTTAATGACAAAATTATATAAAGGCAAAGAGGGGAAAATAGCTGCTGTAATCTCGTTTGCTGAAGAGGCGATACCATTTTTAGATATCATACCAACGTTTAGTTTAATGTGGCTTTACATTCATGTTTTTAAAACTAAAACCGATGGCCAAGAACTGAAGACTTAGAATAAAAAAATTCTAATTTAAACATTGATTAGACTGAAGCGCAGCATTGCTAACTTTCAGCGCTTCATTTATTGCAGAAGATTTTTTAAAATATTGAGGAGTAAGTTAAGTTTAGACTCAAATTTTCTACTGTGTATTTTGCAGTGAATGTTATACGGGTTACAACAATTTTCTAATGGCTATAAAAATAAAAATCATTAAAGAATAGCCTATAAAAAAAGGAATTATATAATCTTTCAGTCCTGAAACAAGCATCACCGCCATAATGAGAAGTTGAAACCCTAAACCAAAAGTCGAAATTGCCGTCATGAGCCATTTGGGTAATACTTTTCCCTTTGAAGCACTGTGGTCTAAAAAGTATATGGTTTTATCAAAACCTCCGTAAAAAAGTTTATAAAGTATAAATAATATGTTTACGGTCTTTTGTTTTTCGCCTTCCATTGCAATAGGGGTGGTGTCTTCAAAAACACGACTCGTAGTGTCGCCATTATAGCGATTTCTCAAAATCACATAGTAATAATTGTATAGTGTTCCCTGCAACTGAATTCCTAAAAATGCTAAAGTAGCATACCAAAAAGTAGCGTTTGTAATATAGCATAAGGAAATGAAAATGATCGCGTTAAGTAAAATATCAGCTACGGAATCGAGATAACGCCCAGTATAAGACGGTGTTTCTTTTAAACGAGCCAATTCGCCATCTGCGGCATCAAGTATCGATTTAAAAATTAGAAAAAAGGCGGCGGACCAATAATGCCCATAAATAATACAGACGACTCCAAATAATCCTGAAATTATAAAACCGATTGTTACGTGTATTGGCGTAAAACTGGTGTCCTTTAATGCTGTTGAAATAATCCGTGCCGCTGGTCTTCCGTAATCTGAAAGATCTATAAATTTGTGTGCTTTAGGTAATTTTGACATTAAACCCGTGGTTGTAAAATACTATTGTGGAATATACCAATGTTATCTAAACATAGACTTAACGTTAACTATGTATTAAATGCAAAGATAGGTTATTCTTCATAACCTATCTTTGTTAAAATTGAAGGATGTTATTCTGCCTTACTTCATGTTATTAAGTTTAATCTTAATTGCTAACAGTGTAAGGAAAAGATACTTCTGCATCAGTTTCGCCACCTGCATTAGCAATTGAGCCATCACTGACGCCTTGAGCCTCTTTGTTAGGTAAATGAACTAGTGTAAGCGTAAGCACATTATCTGTACCTGAAACACCCGAATTAAAGTTAATGTTAATACCAATGGGATTTCCGTTTGAATCTAAGTCCGTATACGAGACTGTGCTTCCCGAAGCACCTACAATTTCATAAAATACTTGGTGATCTTCATCTTCTTCCAAAATTTCAAGTGTTATGTTATCTGCAGGAGTTTCAGTCTCATTTAAAAATTGAACTGAACCGGCATATTGCGCTGAGGCCATAATGGTTCCTGTAACATTTACTATGGGTTCATCTGGTCCAATACCGTCTAAATCTTGGCTGTCCATTACCACTGTATTTCCATTAGGATCGGTAAGCGTTAATCGTACAGTAGTTATAAGTTCTTCTTCATTTATAATTTCTGGATTATCGTCGTTACTCGAGCAGGATGCAAAAATTAAGGTACTTAAAAGTAAAACGAATACATGTTTGTGAGTTCTCATATTTTTAATTTTTTTAAGTTTATTTTTTAATAATTTAATTGTAATTCTCTTTTAAAAGCGAACATTTCTTTAACTTTAAA
>CAYMDB010000475.1:0-1955 GCA_964388865.1 uncultured Flavobacteriaceae bacterium | reverse complement strand
CTAAAGGCTTTAAAGAAATTACGCTTTTAGGTCAGAATGTAGATAGTTACCTCTGGTATGGTGGAGGGTTAAAAAAAGACTTTGACAAGGCATCCGATTTTCAAAAGGCAACCGCTGTTAATTTTGCCAATTTGTTAGAATTGTGTGCCAAAGCACAACCTAAAATGCGCATTCGGTTTTCAACGTCTAATCCTCAAGATTTCACATTAGATGTTATTGAAACTATGGCCAAATACGATAATATTTGTAAGCACATTCATTTACCAGTTCAGAGCGGAAGCAACCGAATTTTAAAGGAAATGAATCGCCTGCACACACGAGAAGACTATTTTAAACTCATAGACCATATTAGAACTATGATCCCTGAGTGCTCTATTAGTCAAGATTTAATTGCAGGATTTCCAACGGAAACCGAAGAGGATCACCAGGACACCTTAAGCTTAATGGACTATGTAAAATATAATTTTGGTTATATGTTTACCTATTCTGAACGTCCAGGCACTATGGCTGGTCGTAAAATGAAAGATGACGTACCTGAGGAGACCAAAAAACGTCGTCTGGATGACATCGTGCAATTGCAGCGACAACACAGTGCTATGAGAACACAGCAACATTTAAACACATCTGTAGAAATCCTAATTGAGAAGTCGTCTAAGAAATCGGATTTAGAATGGTCTGGCCGAACTTCAGACAATACCGTTGCTGTTTTTCCCAAAAAACATTATAAAATCGGTGATTTAGTAAACGTTTATATTACAGATTGCACAAGTGCAACACTTATTGGAGACGCAATTGGCTATTCAAAAAACAATTAAACTATAGTGATGGAATCAGTACAAGCCATAAAACAACGTTTTGAAATTATAGGAAATGATTCGAAGCTCAATCGTGCTATAGAAAAAGCCATCCAGGTTTCGCCTACGGATATTTCAGTATTGGTTACCGGTGAAAGTGGCGTTGGTAAAGAAAGTATTCCTAAAATTATCCATCAGCTTTCCCATAGAAAGCACAGCAAATATATCGCTGTTAACTGTGGAGCTATACCCGAAGGTACAATTGACAGTGAACTATTCGGCCATGAAAAAGGGGCTTTTACCGGCGCGTCACAAGCGCGTTCGGGATATTTTGAAGTAGCCGATGGCGGCACCATATTTTTGGATGAAGTTGGCGAATTGCCATTGACCACACAAGTGCGTTTATTGCGTGTTTTAGAGAATGGCGAATTTATTAAGGTCGGTTCTAGTAAGGTTCAAAAAACAAATGTGAGAATCGTTGCCGCTACCAACGTAAATATGTTTGATGCCATCAACAAAGAAAAGTTTAGAGAGGATTTATATTATCGTTTAAGCACCATAGAAATTAACTTACCACCACTTCGCGAGCGCAAAGATGATATCCATTTATTGTTCCGAAAGTTTGCGAGCGACTTTGCCATTAAATATAAAATGCCAACGGTTAAGCTAACCGATGAAGCTGTTAATATGCTACTTAAATACCGCTGGAATGGAAACATACGACAATTGCGTAACGTTGCAGAACAGGTGTCGGTTTTAGAACAAGAACGAACCATTACAGGAACGACCATTCAGCACTACTTACCAAACACAGGAAGTCAATTACCTGCGGTGGTAAACGCTAACAAATCTGAAAGTGATTTTGGTAGTGAGCGTGAGATTTTATACAAAGTGTTGTTTGACATGAAAAGCGACCTCAACGATCTCAAAAAACTTACCATGGAACTCATGAAAGATGGTAATGCCTCAGAAGTTAAAAAAGACAACGAACATTTAATTCAGAAAATTTATGGTGAAAATGATAAAGATGATGAATTTGATGCTGCTGTTGAAGATTTAGAAGTTTTATCCATACCAGAGCATTCAGAAATGCGCGAGACTGCTTCAAAAAATGTTGAGGACAGGTACGATTTCGCCGAAGAAATTGAAGAAGAGGAAACC
>CAYMDB010000474.1:0-2025 GCA_964388865.1 uncultured Flavobacteriaceae bacterium | reverse complement strand
TCAACTAAATTATAATCAATACTTCTCGGATTTTCAATAGCTTTATTGATGGCACTTTTTGTAATCTCATGAAAAACAATACGTTTGGTCTTAGCTTTGTCTAAACCTAAAGTTTCCGCCAAATGCCATGCAATAGCCTCACCTTCACGATCCTCATCACTTGCTAACCAAACCATATCTGATTTTTTAGCTAAGTCCTTCAGTTTTTTTACAACATCCTTTTTATCTTTTGAGACTTGATATTTTGGCATAAAATCCCCTTCTACATCAACTCCTAATTCTTTGGAAGGCAGATCTGAAATATGTCCGAAACTGGACTCAACTTTATAATCCTTTCCTAAGAATTTCTCAATGGTTTTAGCCTTTGCAGGGGACTCTACGATAACTAGATTCTTTGGCATTTTTCTTTTTTTGAAGTTACAAATGTATATGAAAATTAAGATACAATCCTAATTTGGTCTGAAATCTCATACATTTAAACGTGATTTTACGCTGTTTTAAACTAAAAAAAGCCTCGCAATCTGCGAGGCTTCTTATCTTTTTTTAATGTCAAAGTTGTAAACACTAATAGCTGTAGTTTAATGGCTCGGGAAAATCTTCAATATTAAGCAGACCCTAGCTTGTACCTTCTATTCTTAGTGCTTTTAAATCAAAAGACTCAGTTTTACCAAAAACCGCTAAACAAGCTTCGTTGGTGATAACGCTGAGTTTTAAAAAGCGCTGTGGTGGCATTGACTCTGCTATATTTTCAGAGTCCACTAGAGTTAATTCCCAGTTATCAGGGTCACAACCACTAGCAAAAATGGAAACCTTTAAACAGTCCTCTTCAATTACAGCACTCGCAATAGTGAAGAAGTCGGACTCAATTGTGGTGTAGATGTCATTATCTACAATCACAATATCGTCACAAGAATTTACATGAATATCGTCCTTGTCACACTGAAAATTTAACAGAAGTAAACTAAAGCAAAAAACCTTTATAATTTGTCTAAATTTTCTCATCTTACTGTATTTAAGAACCTTACAACTTATTTATAAGGTTTGTTGCTCAGCAATCTGTTGCATTTCATCAGCATCATCAAAGCCAACCACATCTTTATAAATATAGTAAGTAGGCAAATTGCTAAAAGAACTTGTGATGTAAATCCCAACACCGCACATTAACAATCCTATGATCCCTGCTAAAAATGCTGAAACAAATAAAAGACCGAAACTGATGAGCCACTTTTTGTTTCCCAGAGTAAAACTCAGTTTAATGATCTCTGATATGGACAATTCCGGATTGAAGGCATAAATCACCACCATAAACGATAATGGCACTATGGCGTAAATCAATGGTATAAGACAGAGTAAAGATGCCAATATACTAATACCTGTAAATGCCAAGGCTAGTTTAATAGTTTTTCTGAGATAGGGCTTTTTAAAGAAATAAAAATAATCCTCCTGTCCCATTTGGTCTAAATCCCGCATTTTACAGATGCGATAAAATGCTGCTTTTAGCGCAAAGCCTATGGTGCTCATGGCGATAATCATAAAAAGATATAATACCCCCATTATTGCAAGCATTGCTATGCTCACGTCGGGTTGCGCAGACGGGCCATAGGAATTATAGGAATTTTCATAAGCATCTGTGATACCCAGCACCACTAAGGGAACATAAAAAATCATTACTACGGGTATGGCCAAAACCATATTTAGGAGCATAGTTACTAAACCTTGAACCCAGACCTTTTTAAATAGTTCTATAGACTGATTAAAAATGGTACTGAAGTCTAAATCTTTCGCGTCTTGTATGCGACGTTGCATTTCTGGTAGTGTCATAAGTATATGGATTGGTTTCTCAAAAGAAGCCTTTTTTTTTGAAATATTCAAATAATTTGCAACTGCCACTTTGTCATAATCTATAAAATTGTCCTATCTTTGCAACCTTATTGAACATTTCAGAATTCATTACAATTGATGGAAAAAACCATAGACGAAAACAAACAAGGTGATGTTTTTTTCAAAGAGCAATTGGTCAATACT
>CAYMDB010000473.1:0-2033 GCA_964388865.1 uncultured Flavobacteriaceae bacterium | reverse complement strand
GGGTACTCAGGTGGCAAGGTACCAGGAAAACCAACGTATCGAGAAATTTGTTCAGGACTAACAGGACATGCCGAAGTGATAAAAATAACGTTTGATGCCAATAGCATTAGTTACGGAGCTATTCTGAATATTTTTATGACGACACACGACCCAACAACACTGAACCAACAGGGCGCAGACAGAGGCACACAGTACCGCTCAGTCATATTTTACCATAATGACACACAAAAAGAAACTGCTAAAAACGTTCTGAAAACCTTAGCAGCGTATTACAGCAAGCCTATTGTGACAGAATTATCAGCTGCTTCAGTTTTTTATGAAGCCGAAAAAGAGCATCAAAACTTTTATAAAAATAATCCAGATTATGGGTATTGTACTTACGTCATAGAACCTAAACTGCAGAAACTAAGAGCGCATTTCAGTAATAAATTAAAACAAGCATGATTAGACTGTATATCATTGGCTTAATGATTCTTATCGTTGCCATTATTGCTAATGGTGTTGTAGGTAAAATAGGACTTAAGTCGTGGTATGATTTTTTTGAATTGTTGAATAAATTTGGTTTTGAAGCTTTTGGTACGCTAAAGGTAATGGATTGGTTATGGTTGTTCCTAATCTATCCACTTCTCTTAGGATTTGGTTATTTATTGGGTGAAAAAATCTACTATGTTATATTTTAACGCGATAATTCCGTTTGTCCTGTTGAAACAGAAGTCTAAAATTAAAGTAGAAGTCATCTATTTTTAATCATCAGATATTTAACTCATAACGAATTATTTTATATCTTTCTTCCACACTAATTTTTCAATAAAAACGTCTGATATGTCACCAACCAAAACTCTAATTTTATTTTTTATTTGCATTCAAAGTCTCATCGCTCAACAAATTACATTGATTAATAATGTGGAAGTTTTTAACGGAAAAGACAAAACTACATTTAAAGCAAATGTTCTTATTGTTGAAAATACCATTAGCAAAATTTCCACTAAATCAATTGCTACCGATAAAAGTGAAAAAACCACGATAATAGACGGCAAGGGTAAATTTTTAATGCCCGGATTAATAGACGCACATTACCACGCCATGTTTGCTAGTTTACCTCAGGTGGCTTTATTAACATCAGACATTGGTTTTGTTAACCTAGCTGCGGGAAAAAATGCTGAAAACCTTTTAATGAATGGCTATACGACTATAAGAGATTTGGGTGGACCTATTTTTGGACTAAAGCAAGCTATAGATAAAGGCATTACCAGAGGACCGCGTATTTGGCCCTCGGGAGCCTTTGTCTCTCAAACTGGCGGTCATGGCGATTTTAGGCTTCCCAATGATATTCCTGCAGATCCTGATAGAGGTTTATCTTATGCCGAACGCATAAACGCAGCTGCCATAGCAGATAATCCCGATGACGTAAGAATAAAAACACGTGAACAACTGATGAAAGGTGCCAGCCAAATAAAATTAATGGCCGGCGGTGGTGTTGCCTCGGCTTACGATCCATTAGACGTTACCCAATACACCATCCCAGAGCTTAAAGCCGCTGTTGAAGCTGCGGAGAATTGGGGCACCTATGTTACGGTTCATGCCTACACACCACGTGCTATTCAACAAGCAATCACTGCAGGTGTAAAATGCATTGATCACGGTCAACTTATCGATGAAGAAACCGTGAAAATAATGGTCGAAAAAAACATATTCTGGAGTCTTCAACCTTTTATTGATGAGGGCAACACAGGAAATCTATCGCCCGAAAGTCGTGCAAAACAACTCGAAATGTATGGTGGTACAGACAACGCCATCATGTTAGCCAAAAAATATAAAATGAAAATTGCCTACGGTACGGATGTATTGTTTAATGCTAAAAAGGCTGCTTCACCTAATATGCAATTAATTAAAATGAAACGCTGGTTCAATAATTTTGAAATTTTAAACATGGCTACGGCAAACAATGCAGACCTACTCGCTATGTCAGGAAAGCGAAGTCCATATGCAGGAAAGCTAGGCCTTATTGAAGAGGGAGCTTTAGCCGATATAAT
>CAYMDB010000472.1:0-2039 GCA_964388865.1 uncultured Flavobacteriaceae bacterium | reverse complement strand
TAAGTCCTAACGCAATTTACGCAGCCCTATACAATGAATTGTTTATCAATGGAGAAACCGATTTAGGCGATAACAGATCAGTTCAGTTATTCGACAGAAATAGAACCTACTTAGGTATTGGCTATACTTTAAATTCAACGATACGTTTTCAGCTGGGTTGGATGAATCAAAAAACGGTCAATTGGGGAAAAGGACAATTACAATTAAGTATGTATCATAATTTTTAACTTATAAACACTAAAATTAACAGATATGATAAAAAAAGTAAGTTTAGCGATTATCGCTTTAGGAATGTTGTCTTGCAATGAGGCAAAAAAAGAAGACCTAACTAACAATACAACAGACGTAGAGGAAGTGGCTCAAAATCCCGTAAAAAGTATTCTCACGGCAGAGGAGCAAGCTAACATGTCTCCTGACGAGATTATAGGACGACTTAAAAAAGGAAATGAAAACTTTGTCAGTAATAATCTAACACAGCGCGATCATTCCGAACAACGGCGTATGGCCATGATGGGTCAATATCCCAAAGCCATTGTGTTATCGTGCGTAGATAGTAGAGTGCCAGTCGAGGATGTTTTCGATTTAGGTATTGGTGACATATTTGTGGCCCGAGTTGCAGGAAATATTGAAAATGAAGCCATTGTTGGTTCTATGGAATTTGCAACCGCTGTTGCGGGCTCTAAAGTAGTCATTGTTATGGGGCATACCGCTTGCGGTGCAGTTAAGCATGCCATAGATAATACAGATGCTGCGGCATTAGAGATGAATAATTTACAAGATTTATTGAATGAAATTAAGCCTTCCATAGCGCTAACAGCAGTTGAGGGTGAAGTGTCTTCAAAAAATGAGGCCTTAACAAACGATGTTATTTCTATAAACGCGCAAAAGACTGTAGATGACATTAGAAAAAGGTCGCCAAAAATGGCAGCTTTAGAAAAAGAAGGAAAAATTAAAATTGTAGCGGCAGTGTATGACATGGCTACAGGAAAAGTAAAGTTTATGTAATTCTTTATATAAATTTATTTGCTTGCTTAGAGATGTTGGCATCATTAAAATGGTGCCAACATTGTTTTTATAATTGTATTTTTGCAACTAACATATGGAAGCAAACTATAAAAAATACACCCTAAATTTTAAACAACCTAGCGGTACGTCTAGAGGTGTCATGACAACCAAAGAGACTTATTTCATTCAAATCGAAGAAAAAGGAAAAATGGGAATAGGGGAGTGCGGTATTTTAAGAGGCTTATCTATTGATGATAGAGCCGATTATGAAAATCGACTTCAACAAACGTGCACAAATATAGACAAGGGCTTAAAGCAACTTTTAACCGATTTAGTCGAATTTCCGAGTATTCAATTCGGACTTGAAACTGCGTTTCAATCGTTAAAAAGTGAGCATCAGTTTCACTTGTTTCCTTCAGCATTTACTCGAGGAGAGGATGCCATTCCTATTAACGGTTTGGATTGGATGGGATCTGAAGATTTTATGCGTATCCAAATAAAAGAAAAGATTAAAGCCGGTTTTAAATGCATAAAACTTAAAATAGGAGCTATAGATTTTCAGACGGAATTAAATATTTTAAAGTCCATTCGTAAAGAATTTTCAGTTTCAGATATGGAATTGCGCGTTGATGCTAACGGGGCTTTTTCACCCGACAATGCTTTAGAAAAATTGAAGCGTCTTTCAGAATATCAATTACATTCCATTGAGCAACCGATAAAACCAAAACAATGGGAATCCATGATAAAACTATGCGAGGTTTCACCGTTGCCAATCGCTTTAGATGAAGAGTTAATCGGAGTCTTTTCAACAGCAGACAAACATCAGGTTTTAGAAATCATTAAACCGCAGTATATTATTTTAAAACCAAGTTTAGTAGGCGGTTTTAAAGGCAGTGAACAATGGATTGAAGCCGCTGAGCGTTTAGACGTAAAGTGGTGGATTACCAGTGCCCTAGAGAGCAATGTAGGTTTAAATGCTATTGCCCAATGGGCTTATACATTAAATAATAAAAGCCCACAAGGTTTAGGAACAG
>CAYMDB010000471.1:0-2040 GCA_964388865.1 uncultured Flavobacteriaceae bacterium | reverse complement strand
TTAAACCCGCTGCAATGCCCATCATATTAGCTTCCGCAATACCGACTTGAAAAAACCGTTCTGGATTTTCCTTAATAAATTCATCCATTTTTAAGGACCCAATTAAGTCGGCACACAAGGCAACAACGTTTGGGTTGGTTCTCCCAAGCTCAGCTAAACCAGCTCCAAAACCGCTTCTTGTATCTTTTTTTTCTGTGTATGTATATGTTTTCATAATAATGCCCACCCAAGTGGGAATCTGTTTAATTAGACTTTATTAATAATCTCCCAAGGTTTCAGGGTTTTGAGACAAGGCTGTTTCTAATTGAGCGTCATTAGGTGCCTTTCCGTGCCAAGCGTGGGTGTGCATCATAAAATCTACTCCGTTGCCCATCACCGTATGCAATAAAACGCAGATTGGTTTGCCTTTTCCAGTTAAGGCTTTAGCTTTTGCCATACCTTCTAGTATAGCTTCTATATTATTTCCGTCTACGATTTCAAGAACCGTCCAGCCAAATGCTTCAAACTTTCCTTTAATGCTGCCCATAGGTAAAACATCATCAGTAGCACCGTCAATTTGCTGACCGTTAAAATCGATAGTAGAAATAAGATTATCTACATTCTTAGCTGCGGCATACATAATTGCCTCCCAATTTTGTCCTTCTTGCAATTCACCATCTCCATGAAGACTGTATATTAAATGATTATCCTTGTTGAGTTTTTTAGCTTGTGCAGCACCAATTGCAACAGACATACCTTGGCCTAGAGATCCTGAGGCAATTCTTATACCGGGCAAACCTTCGTGCGTGGTTGGATGTCCTTGTAATCGCGAATTAATATGACGAAAAGTACTTAATTCCTCAACTGGAAAATAACCTGTTCGCGCTAAAACACTGTAGAAAACAGGTGAGATGTGCCCATTAGATAGGAAGAATAAGTCTTCACCAATGCCGTCCATTTCAAAATCCGCTTTTCTTTCTAAAATTTCTTTGTAAAGTGCTACAAAAAATTCGGCGCAGCCAAGAGAGCCGCCTGGATGACCAGAATTGACCTTGTGCACCATCCGTAAAATATCTCTACGAACTTGAGTTGTTAAATCGTTTAATTCTTTAATGTTTGGCATGTTTTGTTGCTTAAGTTTAATCTGGCAAAAATAGGGGTTTAAACAAGCCTTTCAAAGATTGAGAGATTGCTTTTATTAACGATTTGCTGGATTTGCTAACAATTTTAATTTTTATTAAGATGTCAAAGCATTAGAGTTATTTATATTTGCCACCAGACTTATTTTAATGAAATTTCAAAGACTAGCAAACGATACTCAAACAAAAGCCAGAGCCGGCCTTATTACTACAGATCACGGTACTATAGAAACTCCTATTTTTATGCCTGTAGGCACAGTGGCCTCAGTAAAAGGTGTGCATCAGCGGGAACTAAAAAATGATATCAATCCAGATATTATTTTAGGAAACACCTATCACCTGTACCTTAGGCCACAAACACCAATTTTAGAACAGGCAGGAGGTTTGCATAAATTTATGAATTGGGATCGGAATATCTTAACAGATTCAGGCGGATATCAGGTGTACTCTTTATCTGCAAACAGAAAAATTAAGGAAGAAGGTGTAAAGTTTAAATCGCATATTGATGGAAGCTACCATGTATTCACACCCGAAAATGTAATGGAAGTACAAAGAAGCATCGGTGCAGATATCATTATGGCTTTTGATGAATGTACGCCATATCCTTGTGATTATAAGTATGCAAAACGCTCTATGCATATGACGCATCGTTGGCTAGAGCGTTGCTTAACGCATTTAAAAAAGACACCCTTTACATACGATTACGAACAAACGTTTTTTCCTATTGTACAAGGAAGCACCTATAAAGATTTAAGACAGGAATCTGCCGAATATATTGCAAATGCAGGGGCAGAGGGGAATGCTATTGGTGGCTTATCAGTAGGAGAGCCAGCTGAAGAAATGTATGCTATGACCGATGTGGTTTGCAGTATCTTACCAGATGATAAACCACGATACCTCATGGGTGTTGGGACGCCTATTA
>CAYMDB010000470.1:0-2048 GCA_964388865.1 uncultured Flavobacteriaceae bacterium | reverse complement strand
TTATTCGTCTGTAGAATTGGAATCACCTCTATCTGAATTGTTATTTGCTTTGGAAGTAATGACTTTACGTATTTGTGGTAGTGCACTTGAAGCCAAAGTGATGAAAATGGTGCCAGAGTATAATAATCTTAAAAGCCCGTTTGTTGCTTTTCAAAGCGATTTGAGTCTTTTTGAAATACGTATTTTAGAGGATGAAAAACACTATGTAAATCCTGAGGATGAAGACTTTAAGCATCTTTTTGTTCTGCTTCAACAATGTAAGGATTACGTAAATCAGGCCTTTAAAAACAGTAGTAAATTTGGAATATCGCTAAGGGTAAACCAAAATTTAATGCGTATAAGAAGGCAATTGATTCGTTTGGAAGTTACTTTGCCGTTCCTCACTGTTTGCGATGAAAATGACTTAAGGGAAAACACTATTAACCTCGGAAAACGACTCATAAAACACAATTGCCATAAAAATAAAATTAAAAAGTTTTTTAACGAAGGCACCCGACTTTTGTCTTACGAAATTACAGAGCAAACTGCTAAGACTGGAGAACATTATATAACTAAAAGAAAGAGTGATTATTTTAAAATGTTATTGACATCTATTGGAGGTGGTTTTATTGTTGGTTTAATGTGTGTTTCTAAAGTTTTGCTTTCCAAGTGGGATTTAAGCAGTTTTGGTGAAGCTTTTTTCTACAGCATGAATTACTCCATCGGATTTATAATTCTCTATTTACTTGGTTTTACTTTAGCTACTAAGCAACCCGCAATGACGGCTTCAACGTTGATTTCAGCCCTCGACAGCGGAATGAAAAAAGGAGGTTCTAAACCAACAAAGCATAAAGCTTTTGCTAAGCTTTTTTCCGAAGTATTTCGCTCTCAAATCGTTGCTTTTATTGGGAATATTATTATGGCTTTTCCTATAGCCATGTTGGTAGTTTATCTAGTTGATTTAAACATGGATTACAACATTCCAGAGGTAAAGTGGGATAAGTTGATAAAAAATCTCAATCCTACAAAATCTTTGGCTATACTTCATGCAGGAATAGCAGGTGTGTTTTTGTTTCTGTCTGGCATTATTGCTGGTGGAATAGCCAATAGAAATAAATTTAATAATGTTTATTCTAGAATTGGGAAACATCCTGTTCTCAAAAAAAGATTTGGTAAAAAATTCCCCTTGCGGCTCGCTGAATTTATAGAAAATAAATGGGCAGGAATTATGTCTAATTTCTGGTTTGGTGTATTTATGGGAGGTACAGCTTCTGTAGGTGTTTTCTTTGGGCTTAATTTAGATATACGCCACATTGCCTTCTCCAGTGGTAACTTTGCATTAGGAATGTATGGCTCTGGCTTTACACTTTCTTCGGACATAATCATATGGTCTTTAGTTGGAATCTTTGGCATAGGTTTCATGAATTTCTGGGTAAGCTTCGGCCTTTCTATGTTTTTGGCTTTTAGGGCAAGACGGATTCCACTTTCTGAGTTTAAAGCAATTGCTCTTTCCGTGCTTACCTATTTTTTAAGCAGTCCGAGCGTTTTTATTTGGCCACCGAAAGAGGAAGAAATGGATGAAGATATCAAAACCAAGTATGATTAATAAGGTAGCGTTAAGAGTAATTAAATAGCGTGTATTCCATGATATTTCATAAATAAATTATTTAAGTTTCTTTAAATCAGCAATTTATGTTTCTCTAGTTTAAAACCAATAGCTAGTTTATATGTACATTTTTTTCGCTTTAACCGAGTTGGTTTTACCATAGATGTTCTTCATTCGTTCTGATTTGCCTGTTTCTGGGTTGCGGTAAGAAAAATAGATGTACCAACGTTTCTTCAAATCGCCGTCGCCATCAAAGATTTTCGGTATTGAAAACCGTTTTATGTGTTCCAAATCGTGTTCCAAATCGTGTTCATTTTCAAAATCATGGGTAATCAGGGTATAAATAGCATCTATAAAAAAACGGTTTAGAGGGAGCTAAACCGTTGTTTTTGAACTATCTAACATTTCGTAGCGAGATCGAGAATTGAACTCGAGACCTCCGGGTTATGAATCCGACGCTCTA
>CAYMDB010000469.1:0-2050 GCA_964388865.1 uncultured Flavobacteriaceae bacterium | reverse complement strand
CAAAATGAAACTTGTTTTGCACCATTGCATAAAAGTTTTTTGTAATCTCGCTTTGAGGGTTATAGTCTATGCTACACTCTGCAAAGATTTGTGTTACCTGATGGTAAATGCGTTGCTCACTAGCACGTATAGAGCGTATCCTATCGAGTAACTCTCTAAAATAGTCTTTGCCAAATGTACCTTGTGCTTGTTTTAAACGCTCATCGTCTATAGCAAAACCTTTTATAATGTACTCACGTAAGGTTTTAGTTGCCCAAATACGGAATTGAGTTGCACGCTGTGAATTAACACGGTAGCCTACTGATATTATAGCGTCGAGGTTGTAAAATGCGGTGTTATAATTTTTACCATCGCTAGCAGTTGTCAAAATTTCTTTGACAACTGAACTTTGTTGTAACTCACCATCGTTAAATATGTTACCAAGGTGGTAGCTTATGGTTTGTTTGGAAACCTTAAACAACTCTGCCATTGCTTTTTGTGTTAGCCAGATGGTTTCGCCTTGAACTAAAACCTGCAAGCGCACATCTCCTTGTGGTGTGGTGTATAGTAAAAACTCGCTTTCTTGTGGTAATTGGCTGCTCATATTAATATTTCTTAATCATTTCTTTTTCTTTTTTACACTATTGCCATAATGGTTCTTTATCCCAATTAGGTTATATCCCTAATGCATTAGGGTTTACATTAGAATACTTTATAAATAAATCATTTAAACGTGTTGTAAATTGGTTATTAGGTTGAATGGTATTTAAGAGGAAGGTATATAAAGCAAAAGACACACCCTGGGACGCTGTTCTAGTGGGTAGCGTGGTGTGTACTGTTATTACAAAAGTACAAACTTTATGCCATATTTTACTAGTTTTTACCATATTTTTTGGTTCCCATTAGAAGATTGCCAGGTCGCTATGCCACTTGCAATGATAATTATTTATTATTTTTTAGGTTTGCTATCTTTTGGTTTTAAATTGTTTGAAGGTCTTTTAATAGTATTTCCTAAATCAATTTTTACTGTTTTTTGCTTGGTTGAATTGTCTTTATTTGCCATTCTACTTTTTTTTAGGGTTGTTGTTTAATTGAAATGTAGGACGTGGAATCGACTGTCCTTTTTGACTCTGACTGTTTGTCTTTGGTTGTTGCCTGTTTTGAGGTTTCGACTTTGATGTCGAGTTGCTTTTCGTTGCCATAATGAATATTTATTGATACGTAAATTATAATTAGGAACAGACCTATGCCTAACAGCATTATCGATACTTTATTGAGGTTATCAATACGCCTGTTCCGTTTTCTTATTTCTTTTTGAAATGTCTCGTAACTACTACTATAGTCTATAATTCGGTCAACATCATCAATTGAATCATCAGTTGATTTACTAGATTGGTAATGACTTATCAGATTAATAAAAAGAGTAGTTACAAGTAGTGCCCAGCCTACTGCAATAATGATTACATATATTGAGTTTTCAACAGGTACAATTTTATCGTGAAAAGTCAATGTCAGACCCAAAGCGCCAGATGCAATAAACGTAATAGCCTTTTCAAATAAATCGTCACTTTTGGACTTTTGAATATAAAGCGCATTACGATACTCTTCCCAACCTTCAAGCTGTTTAGGTGTAAATTTTAAAATCTCCTCTTTATTTTCTTTCATTACTAACTATTTTCTGCAATGTTCGTTTCTTTTGTGTTTAAATCTTTAAATCATATTAGAATAGGGTTTGTTATTCTGCCTTTCAACTTCCTTTTTAACACAATCTAAACTAGGAATTAAAGTGGTCAAGTTAATGTTAAATTGATTTAATCTTTTAGCTATTGGCATTAGACAATCATGAGGCAAAGTAAATAACATAGGCTTGCCAATATGCTCGTTAATTAATTTGTTTAAATATTGATTTTTGAAATTTGAAGTCAATAATTGATCTAAAGTGTACGTAATATCTAAAAGGTTACTTTCTTCAGAATTAGAGCCCATCTTTTTGTTCAACTCAAAAACTTCACTTACAGAGGGACTGTAAACTATTTTGTGTTTTTGCTTTTAGTTAGTTGAAAAATGATTT
>CAYMDB010000468.1:0-2088 GCA_964388865.1 uncultured Flavobacteriaceae bacterium | reverse complement strand
AAAAGGAAAATTACAACCGCTTCAAGATGTTGGTTTGGGTTATGTGACCTTAGGGCAGTCCTCTTCTACCCTTTCTGGAGGTGAAGCACAACGTATAAAACTTGCTACCTTTTTAGGAAAAGGGAGTAAAAGTGACAATGCACTTTTCATATTTGATGAGCCTACAACAGGTTTACATTTTCATGATATTAAAAAGTTATTAAAATCCTTTCAAGCTTTAATTGCTAAAGGCCATTCCATCATTGTTATTGAACATAACATCGATTTAATTAAATGTGCCGATTATATCATAGATTTAGGTCCTGAGGGTGGAAAGCACGGAGGACAATTAGTCGCCGCAGGTACACCTGAAGACATTGCAAAGAATAAAAAGTCAGTCACTGGAAAATATCTTCAAGAAAAATTATAGTATGGATTTACCTGAGAAATTTAATACAGACCTAGAAGCAACTACAGCTCAAAATTCAAAAAGCCTAGAGGACAGTATTAAATCACAAGTCTCAAAGTCACCCCTAAAGCCTGGCGGCACAAATTTTAGAACGCATGTTCTTATACAGCCATCATCCTCAAAATTCGCATATAAGCCATCTGTTGGAGCCGCTATTTTTAGTTTTATCTTTCTTGCTGTTGGCTTGGGAGTGTTGTTTTTTAGTGTTTATCCACAACATGGACATACAGGACCAGGATGGTTTTTAATTCTATTCGGACTAATTTTTGCGAGTGTTGGTGGTTTTATGTTTTATAATTTTTATAAACCCATAGTTTTTGATAAGCAACTTGGCGTTTATTACAACACCTATAAAATTAAAAACCAACAATCGGATAAAGATTCTGAAAAAAATTATTTTCCATTACAATCCATTATCGCTTTGCAGATTATTGGCGAACGCATTAAAAGCAAAAAAGGGTCATACGGTAGCTACGAGCTCAATTTGGTATTAAAAGATGGCACAAGAACAAACGTTATAGATCACGGTAATTTACAATCAATAATCGATGATGCTCATGAACTGGAAAGGTTTTTAAACGTTCCGATCTGGCACGCCAAATCCTAATTAGTAAAAGAAAAACGTTATTAAGCCAAGTATGGTGAATGAAAATGGCAAAACAAGTATCAAAAACAAAAAGCTTACAACACCACTTTTTACTATACTCCAAAACCAACCTTGACCATAAAATTTTCTTACAGCTAAAATCAAATATAAGCAGATGACCAAGGCTATTAACCAATTCACTGAATCTGGTATTTCAGCAAGCCATCGGTTTACTGCAAATATAATGCTAAATACAGTAAATAGAAAGGAAAAATAATAAAAGCTAAAGACCAAATGATGTGCATATCTTCCTTTGTTGTAAAAAAAGAGTTTCAACAAAAGCGCAAAAATTGGTAGTAAGAAAAATAGTGCTAACGGAATACTATCTATAAAGGTTTGATAGATTTGACCGAGTCCCATCGTTTTATAAAACTTTAAGACTTGCGCATAAAATTTTCTAGTTAAATAACTGGCATTATCATCCATGCCCATAAACCTATAGATTTCCTCATTTGTGGCGCCAATAGCCTCTAAAGAATCAAGCTCTCGTTCGTTAAAATTAAACGAGGTTCTTACATTTTCTTTAGAAACTTCAATCTTAGGTAAAGAATCTAGTGCAGTGAGCTCTTTTTTGTCGCGGCCTGTAAGCGCGCTTTTGGGTATTTCGAGTTTCAATGAATCTGCAATCTGCAACGAATCTTGCTTTGTATAGGTTTGATTGGAATTGAGTTTTTCTGAACGCTTAGATAATACGTTTTGCATATTCTCATCCAACTCTACGCGAGTATCTCGCGCATAAAAATTGAAAATAAAAAAGAAGACCACCGAAATAAATAAATACAGCTGCGCCGGATGTAAATAAAGCAAGCGCTTACCTTTCACAAAAGCTGAGGCTAAAAAACCTGGCTTAAACATTAGAGGCACGAAGCTTTTAAAGAATCGGGCATCAAATGAAAAGTAATTTGAAATCGTATTATAAAACAAAACCTTTAAGGTAAGCTGGTCGTTTGTTTTTTGTCCACAATGCGGACAAAACTGAAATCCAACCTCAAAA
>CAYMDB010000467.1:0-2089 GCA_964388865.1 uncultured Flavobacteriaceae bacterium | reverse complement strand
GCGCGCTTGAAACCTTGAAATACATGAACCTCGAGTATCAAAAACTCGAGCTTAAAAATGATATTCAAAGCAAGGTTCAAAATGATATGAACCAACAACAGCGCGAGTACTTCTTACATCAACAGATGAAAACCATTCAAGAAGAATTGGGTGGAGGAGTGTCTTCTGGTGAAGAAATAGAAGAGATGAAAACCCGTGCTAAAAAGAAAAAGTGGAACACGAAGATAAAAGAGCATTTTGATAAAGAGTTGTCTAAAATGCAACGCATGAATCCGCAAGTGGCTGAGTATTCTATTCAACGGAATTATCTCGACTTGTTTTTAGACCTGCCATGGGATAAGTTTAGCAAGGATAAATTCGATTTAAAACGTGCCATGAAAATTTTAGACCGCGATCATTTTGGTTTAGATGATGTTAAAAAACGAATTATTGAGTATTTGGCTGTGCTGAAATTACGTAACGACATGAAATCTCCAATACTTTGTCTATACGGACCTCCGGGTGTTGGTAAAACCTCATTAGGGAAATCGATTGCCGAAGCCTTAGGTAGAGAATACGTTAGAATTTCTTTAGGTGGTTTACGCGACGAATCTGAAATCAGAGGCCATAGAAAAACCTATATTGGAGCTATGCCAGGACGAATTATTCAAAGTTTAAAGAAAGCTGGAACTTCAAATCCTGTTTTTGTTTTAGATGAAATTGATAAACTTTCTACCGGTAATCAAGGAGATCCGTCTTCTGCAATGTTAGAAGTTTTAGATCCTGAACAAAATAGTGAGTTTTACGATAACTTTTTAGAGATGGGTTATGATCTTTCTAAAGTGATGTTTATTGCTACAGCAAATAGTTTAAATACCATTCAACCTGCCTTAATAGACCGAATGGAAATTATTAATGTAACGGGCTATACTACAGAAGAAAAAGTAGAAATCGCCAAGCGTCATTTATTACCAAAGCAGCTTAAAGAGCATGGTTTAGAGTCTAAACATCTCAAAATAGGAAAACCACAATTAGAAAAAATAGTAGAAGGCTATACGCGCGAGTCGGGAGTGAGAAGTTTAGAAAAGCAAGTCGCTAAAATGGTGCGCTATGCAGCTAAAAATATTGCTATGGCTGAAGATTACAACATAAAAGTTTCTAACGCAGACGTTGTGGAGATTTTAGGCAGCCCAAGATTAGAACGCGATAAGTATGAAAATAATAATGTAGCAGGAGTCGTTACAGGCTTAGCTTGGACTAGAGTTGGTGGAGATATTCTGTTTATAGAATCAATTTTATCGAAAGGAAAAGGAACCTTAACCATAACAGGAAACTTGGGTAAGGTTATGAAAGAGTCGGCTACCATTGCTATGGAATACATAAAATCGAATGCCGATACATTTGGAATTAACCCTGAAGTATTTGAAAAATACAATGTCCATATCCACGTGCCAGAAGGTGCAACACCAAAAGATGGGCCAAGTGCGGGTGTTACCATGTTAACTTCTTTAGTATCTTTGTTTACACAACGTAAAGTTAAAAAGAGTTTAGCCATGACAGGCGAAATCACCTTAAGAGGAAAAGTGTTACCTGTTGGAGGAATCAAAGAAAAAATCCTAGCAGCCAAACGTGCACGTATTAAAGAGATTTTGCTTTGTGAAGATAATAAAAGAGATATTGACGAAATTAAACCTGAATACCTCAAAGGATTAACCTTTCATTATGTAAAAGATATGAGCGATGTTCTAAATATTGCGCTTACACATCAAAAAGTAAAAAATGCTAAAAAGTTGTAAATTTTTATTAGCCGTTTTAGTGCTTGTCGCCTGCAGTTCCCGCATTGTGGCGCAAGTTGAAACGGAGTATAAAGATGTTATTTTAGATGGAAAACCTGCCAAATTAAATGTCGTTACTGGCGAAATTACTTTGGTGGATTTAAAGTCAGAAAAAGAGGATGTCGAGAACACAACAATTACCAAAGTTGAAAAAATAGCAGATAGTCCGTCTTCAGAGTATCACATTGTAAAAGAAGGGGAGAGTTTATATGATCTATCGAAACTATACAAGGTGTCAATGACTCAGCTAAAACAAGCCAACAATTTAGAAACCA
>CAYMDB010000466.1:0-2124 GCA_964388865.1 uncultured Flavobacteriaceae bacterium | reverse complement strand
CAAAACTGGCCATTTTTCAGAGATCGACGTATTGATGCCTTTGGTGACATCACAAAACGAGCTATAGATTAGATGAGACGGTTTCCAGCAGAATGGGAGAAACATCAAGGCCTTTTATTGTGTTTCCCGCATAATGGTAAAGATTGGCCAGGAAAGTATCAGGCCATACAATGGGTGTTTGTAGAATTTATCAAAAAGGTAAGTTCTTATGAACAGGTGTTTTTAGTCGTTCGTAATTCCGAATTAAAGCAAAAGGTAAGCGAAATGCTAAGCATAGCGGATGTTAATCTGGACAGCATCACCTTTATCATTCAAAAAACCAATCGCAGTTGGATGCGCGATTCTGGACCAATTATCGTGAAAAACGGAAAAACGCTAGAAGCGTTAAACTTCAACTTTAATGGTTGGGCAAAGTATTCGAATTATAAATTGGACAAGGCGGTTCCAAAAGCTGTAGCTGAAACGCTTAAGTTGCCCTTAACCCAAGCGACTTACAAAGGAAAACCCGTGGTTTTAGAAGGAGGTGCATTAGAGGTGAATGGCAAAGGCACATTAATAACGTCTGAAGAATGTTTATTGCATCCAACAGTTCAAGTACGTAATGCTAACTTTACAAAAGCCGATTATGAGGCTATTTTTAAAGAGTATTTTGGTATAACGAACACTATTTGGTTGGGAGATGGCATTATTGGTGATGATACCCATGGCCATATTGATGATTTATGTCGCTTTGTAGATGCAAAAACCATTGTTACCGTTGTTGAAAGCAATTCAAAACATAAAAACTATGCCGCTTTGCAAGACAATTTAAAGCGCTTACAAATTGCAAAATTAGAGGATGGCAGCACACCCAAAATAGTCACTTTGCCAATGCCTAATGATATTGTGTTTGATGGTTTGACCTTACCGGCCAGCTATGCCAATTTTTTAATTCTCAATAAAGCGGTTTTAGTGCCCACCTTTAATGATGTTAATGATCGTGATGCTTTGCAGATTTTAGCCGACTGTTTTCCAAACAGAACCGTCATTGGGATTAGTTCTATAGATTTAATTTGGGGCTTTGGCACCTTGCATTGTTTGAGTCAGCAAATACCTGAATAGAAAATGGCTCAAAAATAATTATATTTGAATCTTAATTTCTAATTCATATTAAAGTAACTCAATTGTCTAAGTTATTCTACATCCTCTTATTATTACCTTTATGCCTCAGTGCACAGATTAATGAAAGTGACACCCTTCGTGTAAAAGCCGGCTTGTCCTTAACGGGATTTTATCAAGGTGGAAATGTGGAAACCGTAATTTTTAGAGCCAAATCGGATTTCAGTTTTAAGCCATGGAAGAACTGGGTTTATAAAAATCAAAATTCATACGTCTATCAGGCTTTTGACAAATCTAAAGCCGATGAAGATATACTGAGCCTTAACTTTTTATACCTCAATCCCGATCGAAAGGTATATCCGTTTGTCTTAGGTTTTGTGAGTACTAACTTTAGAAGAGAAATCGATTTGCGTTCGCTAGTGGGTGCTGGTGTCACTGTACAAATTCTTAATAAGAAAGAACATTGGCTAAAATTATCGCTTTCAAGTGAATATGAACAAACGAAATTTTCGGAATTTAACTTCAATTATTCGGAATACGATGGAAATGAATCCATCAATACCTTTCGAGGCACCGCTTGGGTAAATGGGAAGTACTACCTGTTTAAAAAGAACGTAATTATCAATCATGAAATCTATTTTCAGCCCTCGCTTGAAAAATCTAATAACTTCCGTTGGCAGGCTGATGTTGGAGTTGAATTTCCTATTTGGAAGTTTTTAAACTTTAAAATTAATTATCGCGAAACCTTTGAAAGTATAGTCATAGCTGACCAAGAGCAGACAGATAAGGTTTTAAGTTTCGGCTTTACCATAAAGAGCTATTGACCAAATGATTGTGTTTCTAGTTTAATAAATCTACTCAAGATTTTCTTTACCTAAAATAGCTGAATCCTACCCAAAGCAAAAGCCGTAAAACCCAAATTTCAAATCATTACAGCTTTAGTGTAGTGATTTGAAGATCTGATTAATACGTCTTTTTCCTGACTTCCGCACTGGGACACCCAAGTTAAAAATTGAATAATTTTTG
>CAYMDB010000465.1:0-2139 GCA_964388865.1 uncultured Flavobacteriaceae bacterium | reverse complement strand
GAAAGGAAATTAAAGGCATAGAAATGGTTTTATATTCTATGGTTTTTCATGCAGGCGCAAAAGAACAGGATGGTAAAGTTGTAACTTCAGGCGGACGAGTGATGGCAATTACATCTTATGGCAATACCTACCAAGAGGCCATAAAAAAATCTTACCGAAGTATAGAAAAACTACACTTTGATAAGATGTATTATCGAAAAGATATTGGTTTCGACTTATAAATAAGAGTGAGACGTAATGCTTTTATCCTCTTCGTTATTATCGTTAAATTTTTTAAGTTGAAGCATCCAATATGTAAATGCCACAATACCAATCGCCATAAAAATCCATGAAAAAATGTTAGCAGAAAACCAGCTTTCCAGCTCTAAGGCTCTCAGTGCATCATAGGGTGCAAATAAGACGTTAACAAATAAATCTTCAATTCCGTAAAAGAAATCTTTCATAACTTTATAAATTTACAAAGCAAAAATACAAAAAGAGTTAATGATTACAAGCATATTTAGTAAATCTAAGCCCATAAATTTTATAATAGTTGCGGCTTTTATCATTTTACTTTTTGTAATTACAAATAGCAATCTACTTTTTAAGGATTTTAATACAGCGTTAATTGCTTTATTCCGACTCGGAATCACCTTGTTTTTAATGTTTCTTGTGGACTTTGTAGTCTCAAAAAATAAGTTGACTCAAAATAACAGTTATGCTATCATGACTTTTGGTTTGCTCATTAGTATGTTTCCAGAGGTGATGAAACATTCAGATTTACTCATTGCGAGTTTGTTTGTATGTTTTTCATTAAGACGCCTCATAAGCTTACATTCAAATATAGATATCAAAAAAAAGCTATTTGATGCCGCTTTTTGGATCGCTATGGCGACACTATTTTATTTTTGGTCTTTTTTGTTTTTTGCGTTGGTTATTGTGGCCTTAATCTATTACTCTCAAAATGATGTCAAAAATATCATTATTCCATTTGTTGGAGTGGCAACGGTATTTATATTACTGATGGCCTACAATGTTATTATGCATGATGTGTTTTTTAAATCTAGTAATTTTGAACGTTATGCGAGTTTAGATTTTACTCCCTATAACAGCAGAGAAAGTATTGTGAAGTTAACTGTGCTTATTACCGTATTTGTATGGATTCTTTTGGCTTTTTTCAGAATTTTATCAGACAAAAATAAAAAGATAAAACCAGCTTATTTTTTTATTGCATGGTCTTCAATTATCGCTTTGTTATTGGCCATAATTGCACCTTTAAAAAATGGGAGTGAGTTTTTGTTTTTGTTTGTTCCCTTTTCAATAATTATGGCAAATTATATTGAAGTCATCTCTGAGCGCTGGTTTAAAGAAGTGTTCGTAGCCTTATTAATTGTTACGCCAATTCTTACACTATTCTTGTAGTTTGTTGCCAAAAGCTAAATCCCCTGCATCACCCAATCCAGGAACAATATAACCTTTATCATTTAAGGTGTCGTCTATGGTGGCTATCCAAAGATGTGAGTTAGTTTTAAAGTTTTTAGCAACATAGTCTATGCCTTCTTTAGCTCCAATAACACTGACTAAATGAACCTCTTTTGGCGTACCAAAAGGTTTTAGCGCTTCAAAAGTGGCCACCATAGATTGTCCTGTTGCTAACATCGGATCTGCTAAAATTAAAGTTTTGCCCTCTAAACTCGGACACGCTAGATATTCGACAATAATTTCAAAACTTTCCGGATGGTGTTTATGGTGCCTGTAAGCCGAAATAAAAGCATTTTCAGCAGTGTCAAAATAATTGAGTAAACCGTTATGAAGCGGAACACCTGCTCTTAAAATAGAACATAAAACAATATCACTTTGATGTAAAACGGTCTCAGCAATACCAAGCGGCGTCTCAATAGTTTCACTTTTAAAGCGAAGTGATTTACTCAACTCGTAGCCTAAAATTTCGCCCACACGTTCTATGTTTCTTCTAAAACGCATGCGGTCTTTTTGAATGTTTTTATCCCGTATTTCAGAAATAATGGTATTGAGAATTGAAGGTGTCTCAGAGAGGTTATGGATTTGCATATAATGGTGTTTTGTTAAATGGCTAAGTTAATAATTCAAAGTATATTTGCATATTATAAAAAAATTTCAGCATGTTTTCACAAAAAGCCA
>CAYMDB010000464.1:0-2168 GCA_964388865.1 uncultured Flavobacteriaceae bacterium | reverse complement strand
TAGATGAAGGCGATGCTCAAATAACCTATAATTATAATCTTAACCTAAAAGCAGGGTTTAATTTTATTGAATATTACATTGAACATATTTACAAAACAGACCCGAACATTATGGCATCATTTCCAGATAAAGTTTCAGTGAAAAACACAGAAGGTATCCCAAAATGTAAATGGATTGGGAAATATTTTTAACATAATTACAAAAATTCATTAATTTTAAACACATTCAAGTCAAAATTTGAATGTGTTTTTTATGAACATAGAAGACTACAGAACTTACTGCCTCAACAAAAAAGGGGTTACTGAACATTTTCCATTCGATAATGATACGCTTGTTTTTAAGGTTCTAGGAAAAGTGTTTGCTTTGGCTTCCTTAAAACGTTGGGAGAACGGAGAAGGTTTTATCAATTTAAAATGTAATCCCGAATACGCACAAGAACTCAGAGCGGAATATGACAGTATCAAACCAGGCTACCACATGCACAAACAACAATGGAATAGCGTTTACATTCACACAGGTGAACTCTCACCAAAATTAATTACTCATTTAATAGACCACTCTTATGAGATGGTGGTAAAAGGAATTCCGAAAAAACTGCGAGAAACGCTTAATTAAATTATCTTTGCAATCTTAATTTACAATTATGTCTTTAGAACGAGATTTACAACAGCGCAGTGGCTCAAAATGCGAGTTATGCGGTAGCGAAGAAAAATTAACTATTTACACAGTTTTAGATCTTGAAGAAAACGGATTGCAAACCGCGTTATTGGCTTGCAATGTCTGTTCAGAACAAATGACAGACGCGGATAAAATTGATGCGAATCACTGGCGATGCCTTAACGATAGCATGTGGAGCGAGCACACCCCAGTAAAAATTATGGCTTGGAGAATGCTGAATAGAATTGAGGCCGACTGGACCCAAGATTTACTTGGTATGATGTATATGGAAGAGGAGGATTTAAAATTAGCAAAAGCTTCAGGTGATGGCGAAGCTGATGAAAACAAGATTGTTCATAGAGATGTGAATGGCGTCATCTTAGAACAAGGCGATGCTGTGGTGCTAATTAAAGATCTTAAAGTGAAAGGTTCTAGTATGGTGGCCAAGCAAGGTACTGCGGTTAGAAACATAAGATTAGATCATGAAAACGCCGAGTATATTGAAGGCAAAGTAGATGGTCAGCATATTGTTATCATCACGCATTTTGTGAAGAAACTTTAATCGGAATCTTTTTTATTAAAAAAATCGAAACTCAGCGGAATTAAAAACACCATAAACAAATACTGCCCAGAGAGGAGTCCGTAAAGGGTAATTCCGGCTAGAACAACCATGATTATAATTTTGTAGTGGTATTTCATGTGGTAAAAATAAGGGTCTGAGTTTAGATTATAAAATTCATTTAAGTTTTAATTGAAATGCTTAGGTAGGCTTAAAGATGATTTACAGTTCATTTTTTGCTTTTACATACGTCTCTGTTTTTTAGTCTAAAGCAAATTGTTGATGGTCAATACCTTCTCTGTATTTTTCTTACATCCTAGTGGTTTGAAAACGTGTTGTTTATCGAAAAAACAAACATTCTACAACGAATAATCTACTCAAAATCACCATTTATCGATTTAATAATGAATGCTCAGTTTTAAACGAGATATTGTACTTAGTAATTAAATTAAGAGCTCAAAATTACCGATTAATAGCCCTGAGTTAATATAAACGTTTTAACACTACTTATTATGGATTTACAGATTACGAGTTACAACAACCGATTTCAAATTAAGGGCACTTTAAACAAGTTTAATATTAAAACTTTTAATGCTCATTTTTCTAATATATTTGATAGACTAGACGAAATTCTTTTAGATATTGAAAAAGTTGAAAGTATTGATAGAGCTGGTGTTATGGCTTTGGCCAAACTTCACAATGAGTCTATTGTGAAATCGAAACGCTTGTCAATTATAGGTTTAGGATGTAAGGAATTATACGAGCATTTTAAAACCGAAGAAACAGCAGAAGCGCCAAAACAAAGAAATAGATCAGCTAATGGCATTGCCATGGCTTAAATTTGAATAGTAAATAAAACTTTAAGAGTAGAGTTGGGAATACATGTTTTATGGATGTGCTCGCAACTCTTTTTTTATGCGTTCGTTTTTAGCAAGACATATCAGCGACAATC
>CAYMDB010000463.1:0-2179 GCA_964388865.1 uncultured Flavobacteriaceae bacterium | reverse complement strand
TAGCGTTTGTGCGTTTAACTTCATCGATACGTTCATATTCGTCACCACCACCTAAAATGGTATATTGAATGTTGAAGGCATCCCCAACTTTATCGGCACGCAATAGGTTGGCTCTGCTTTCTGCTTCAAAAATTTGTAGCAAGTTTTTGTTTTTATTTAAAGCTTCTAAGGCTAAATCTTTGGTATCAATATTCCCAGCTTCATACCACGTGGCGTCATAATACATTTGTCGCAACAGCGCCATACTTCCCATAATGGATGATGGGTAGGCTTGACGCGAGGTTACACTTTTACTAAACGAAAAGTGTTGCGAGGTTCTACCATCAATGATACGCATGGCATTATCAGCATCATTATTAAGCGCGATTAAAGCGCCAGTGCCACGAACTATTCCATCTGGCATATGTGTGTTTACAACACCAAAACCTAATTTATGCATTTCAGATGCGGTTTTAGCATCGTACTTAAAACTAATGATACCCTCTTGTTCGGGCATAATATGATCATTCCAGTAATACCCACTTCTGCTCGGGCCATATTGTGGACCATCGCCGCCACGTTCTGGTTTTTTCATCCCAAAACTGGTATAGAGATCTATAAATGAGGGATAAATGCTTTTTCCTGAGAGGTCAATTTGAGTGGTGTTTTTTGGAATATTTACAGATTTACCAACGCTTACAACTTTACCATCTTTAATCAGTAGTGTTGCCTTGTCTATAACTTCGGTTGGTGAAACGTGAATGGTGGCATTTGTAAATGCGGTGTAATTGGTGTTGTTTGCTATGACTCCAGAATTACTAGGAAAGTAATCTTGGGCAAACAAAGAAAAACTGCACATCAAAAGGAGCAGTCGTAAATGTACTTTAATCATATAAAGAGTTGGTTAAATTATAAGTGGAAATATAGGAATTATAGCGTTAAAGATAGTTTTATTAGAATATTTTAACGTTTTCTATAATTATTAAAATAGTGTTTATCCTCGCTTTTGGTTTCCATTAAAGCGGTCTATCTTCATAATAATTTACCAAAAGTGCTACCACATAATTGTAGCTTTTCATTCCATCAGCTTGGTTATTGGCTTTTAGAAAATTGTCAAAGGTTAGTTTAAAAACAGGTTCTAAAGGATTTTCATAGGCGCCCCAAAAATCTTGAACCTCTTGATAATTTTTTAAAATACCTTTATTAATTTTAGCATAAACGGCTGGATAATTTTCAGGATCTCTAGCGTACAATTCCACTAAACAATGCCGAAGCGCAAACGTGTAGCCCGAGTATTTAAAATACATGTCGTCATTATGAATAGCCGCCAAACTTCCAATAAAATTAGCTTCGTTTTCCGCGGCATATCCTAATTGATGCGCCACTTCATGACAAGAGGTCGTTGGAAATTTATAAACCGGAATTAAACCATCAACCTGCGCTTCATTTGTAAAAGGGTTGAGATAACCCGAAAAGCCCATATAAGTTAACGGAATGCTGAAAATTGATTTTTTAATACTTGCAGGTTGGTAATTGAGATGCGGATATTCAGCGGATAGGTTTTGGTAACCGTTTTTTACCATGTTAAATATTTCAGCTTTGGTATAAGGCAATTCAACTTTCGTAGAGTCATTAGCGGCTAATTGAAGCTGAAGGGCATTCGATTTTTGTATCAGTTGTTCTGTAAAGGCAGCCAGCTGTTCTGTGCTGTAAGCGGCCTCAAGATTTAAAGATTTATAAAGGGGTTGTCTGTAGTAATTAAAAGCCCAAAGGATGTGAAAGGCGAGGTAGGCAACAGATAAGGTCGCTACAATATCAAGCAACCATTTTAAAGGTTCTTTTAGGATGCGTTTTCGGTTGCGATAAAGCCAGCGCAGAAGATAGATAATCGCTAAAGAATAAAAGAGATCACCCACTGAAAATGGAATCCATCCAAACACATAGCGCATTAATTTAGAGCTGTAAACATAGAATCCATTGCTGTAAAAATGTTCTACGAATTCTGGATAATTCTTCAGTACTGAAATCACCAAAATCTGAAGGATGAGAAAAATGACTAAGCCTAATTTTATATTGAAGCGCATGGCTCAAAAATAGCAAAAAGATGTCTGCCTTTTATGTTGTGGAATTCAATTTATGATAAGTTTAGAATGACTAGAGTAAACCTATTGTATTTTGTAAATTTGCAATTGTAAAAACA
>CAYMDB010000462.1:0-2202 GCA_964388865.1 uncultured Flavobacteriaceae bacterium | reverse complement strand
TAAATCGAACGGATACGATATAATTCATAACATAATTAAATTACTTATTTCCTGCAGAACAAATTGATAATAATCGGTGTTTGTCTCTACAAAATGCATATTTATAGCACTGTTTCGGGCTAAGTTTTTAAACGTTTCTATTGAAACTAGTTTTAATGCTTCGACCTCACTTGGTTGAGGCACTAAATCTTTTAAGGGAACTTTTAGCTCAGCAATATAAACATGATGAAACTCATTATCTTTTATGGCTCCGTCAAAATAAGATGCTTCGTGGCAAAATACGCCAATTTTTTTTAAAGCGTTTGCATTAATTTCTAATCCAATTTCTTCTCTCGTTTCTCTTACTGCGGCGAGGGCTATAGTCTCACCAGCATCAATATGTCCTGCCACAGAAACATCCCAAAGCAAAGGGCAAATTTTCTTTTTATGCGAGCGCTGTTGTAGGAGGATATCACCTCGTTTGGTGTAAAACCAAATATGAACGGTATTGTGATACCACCCGTTTTTGTGTGCTTCAGACTTTAAAGCCGATTTGCCGGTGAGTTCCCCCAAATTATCAACAATATCAATATATTCGTCCATAAACTAAGCTACTCTTAAAAAACTATTACCTTAAAAATATTAGTCAAGGTGTTATTGCGATATCATTTAAAATAGCTAAAGGTTTCGCCATCTTCTATTTTTAATAAAGTTTCATAGATTAAGCGAATCACATTTTCTACATCATCTTTATGAACCATTTCAACCGTGGTATGCATATAGCGTAAAGGCAAAGAGATTAGAGCAGAGGCTACACCTCCATTACTATAAGCAAAGGCATCAGTGTCTGTTCCAGTAGCTCTAGATAAAGCGGCACGCTGAAAAGGTATTTTATTAGCTTCGGCGGTATCTGTTATTAGGTCGCGTAATTTTTGCTGTACCGCCGGTGCGTAAGCGATGACAGGGCCTTTTCCAATTTCGGCTAAACCTTGTTTTTTAGGCTCTATCATTGGTGTTGTGGTATCGTGAGTTACATCGGTAACAATAGCAACATTAGGCTTAATGGTTTGAGTAATCATCTCAGCACCACGCAAACCAATTTCTTCCTGCACCGAATTGGTTATATAGAGTCCGAATGGTAATTTTTTCTTGTTTTCATGCAGTAAACGCGCTACTTCTGCGATCATAAAACCGCCCATTCTGTTATCTAGGGCTCTACAGACAAACTTGTTTTTATTTAAAATATGGAATTCATCAGGGTAGGTAATGACACAACCCACATAAACGCCCATCTTTTCAACCTCTTCCTTGTCGGTAGCACCAATGTCAATAGTAATATTGTCCGGTTTTGGAGCTTCTTCTTTAGACTTGTCTCTTGTATGAATGGCTGGCCATCCAAAAACGCCTTTTACAATCCCAGTTTTTGTGTGAATATTTACAATTTTACTCGGTGCAATTTGATGATCGCTGCCACCATTTCTAACTACGTAAATTAAACCGTTATCTGAAATATAATTTACATACCATGAAATTTCATCAGCATGACCTTCAATGACTACTTTAAACTTTGCTTTTGGGTTAATCACAGCAACTGCGCTGCCGTAGGTATCTGTAATAAATTCATCTGCATAAGGTTTTAGGTAGTCCATCCATAGTTTTTGTCCTTCCCACTCATAACCTGTTGGTGATGCATTATTGAGATATTTTTCTAAAAAGTCCATTGACTTTTTATTCAGTATTTGCTTTTTTGACATTAGTGTGAAATTTTCATCTAAAATAATAATATTAATACGAATTTAAGGGTAATGGCTGTATTAATTGTTAATTTTGAATCTTTAGAATCTATTTTGTTGGAATGATTTTTGTCTCGTAATTACTAATGAAACATAGCCTACTTGTACCACTTTTGTTTTCGATTGCGGTTTTTGCACAAGAAAAACCAGTAGAGCAAGACACTACGCTAGTACATCACATGTACATAGAAGGTGATTCCATTCCAGTCACCTCTGTAAATTTAGACGAAGTCTTTGTATTACCACACTTAAAATTTGAAGACAGAGACGCCCGCATCCGTTACCTTATTTTAAGACGAAAAACGTTAAAGGTTTATCCTTATGCAAAATTGGCGGCAGAGCGTTTGGAATCTTTGCAACAAAGTTTGAATGAGCTGGAACGTAAACGCGATAAACGACGCTATGCTGTAATTATTCAGCGTTATATTGA
>CAYMDB010000461.1:0-2219 GCA_964388865.1 uncultured Flavobacteriaceae bacterium | reverse complement strand
CAATAAAAATGTTATTGGAATTGAGTTAGATGAAGTCGTACGTCAAGAACAAGATTCTGGTATTTTAATAAATGCCACAGAATTGAGATCTGTTTTAGACACAGGATTTTATGAGAGCTTTAAATTCGATTTAAGTCCGTTTAAAGATATCGTTAGACTCATTGACGGCTATGAAATTATGGATGCTATAAACGATGCCTATAGTGCTAATGGTTATGAGGAAACGGCAATTATAGTGCGAAGTAACAAACGCGCCAACATGTACAATCAGCAAATTCGACAACGTATTTTATTTAATGAAAGCGAGTTGTCGGCTGGAGATTATTTAATGGTAGTAAAGAATAATTATTTTTGGATAAAACCGACAAGTGAAGCCGGATTCATAGCTAACGGAGACATTATTGAAGTATTAGAAATATTTAGTATTAAAGAATTATACGGTTTTAGATTTGCTGAAGTCAAAGTAAAAATGGTAGATTACCCTAAAATGCAACCGTTTGAAACTGTTTTGCTTTTAGATACCATCGAAGTAGAAAGTGCGTCGTTAAGTTATGAGGAATCCAACCGATTATATCAAGAGGTTTCTAAAGACTATGAAAACGAACCTTCTAATTACAAGCGTTTTTTAGGCGTAAAGAACAACAGTTTTTTTAATGCTTTACAGGTGAAGTTTTCTTATGCGATTACTTGCCATAAGTCGCAAGGTGGCCAATGGAATACCATTTTTGTAGAGCAACCTTATTTGCCTGAAGGTATGGATAGAGATTACATTCGCTGGCTTTACACAGCGGTGACACGTGCCAAAGAAAAACTCTATTTAATTGGATTTAAAGACGAGATGTTTCTAGAAAATATTCTAAATTAGAACCATGACAACCGAGACTATTTTAAGCATATTTTTGGGTATAGGCCTTTCAGCATCCGTTGGGTTTAGAGTTTTTTTACCATTGTTTGCTTTGAGTTTAGCGGCTTATTTTGATGTTTGGGAACTCAACGCATCTTGGTCCTGGATTGGGAGCACAACAGCTATCATTATATTAGGAATCGCAACACTTGTGGAAATTGCAGCCTATTATATTCCTTTAGTTGATAATGCCCTAGATACTATTGCTATTCTCTTGGCAACGATAGCAGGTACGGCTGTAATGGTATCAACGTTGGCCGATTTAAGTCCTGTAATAACCTGGGTATTGGCCATAATTGCTGGCGGAGGTACTGCTGCTGCTGTGAAAAGTACAGCAAGTGCAACACGCCTAGGCTCTACCGTGTCTACTGCAGGTTTGGGAAACCCCGTAGTTTCTACTCTTGAAACCGGAACTTCAATGCTTATGTCCATAATTTCTATCTTTTTACCCATACTCGCCATCATTTTAGTCTTTTTCATTTTTTATATTGTGTTTAAACTGTACAAAAAGTTAAAACCTAATAAGTCAAAATCATCCTAAAGCCGTATTTTTGAAATCTCATAGTTGTATTAAATGAAGATTATATCCATGATTCCTGCGCGCTTTAGTGCATCGAGATTTCCAGGCAAATTAATGCAGAATTTGTCCGGTAAGTCTGTAATTCTCAGAACTTACGAAGCTACAGTGGCAACGCAACTTTTTAGTGAAGTTTATGTGGTCACGGATAGTGATATCATTTATAATGAAATAGTTAGTAATGGAGGAAAAGCGATTATGAGTAAAACCGAGCACGAGTCTGGTAGTGATAGAATTGCTGAAGCCGTGGCTGATGTGGATTGTGATATCGTCGTTAATGTTCAAGGAGATGAACCTTTTATTGAACATGAAAGCTTACACAGAGTTTTAGAGGTGTTTAAAGCAGATGTGCACAAAGAAATTGATTTGGCTTCGCTGATGGTTGAAATTTCGGACTGGGAAGAAATTAATAATCCCAATACCGTAAAAGTAATTGTAGATCAGAATAATTTTGCACTCTATTTTTCAAGAAGTCCAATTCCTTTCCCACGAGATAAAGCTGCTGGAGCACGCTATTTTAAACATAAAGGCATTTACGCCTTTAGAAAAGACGCCCTCTTAGATTTTACAGTGCTACCAATGCAGTTTCTTGAAGCCACTGAAAAAATAGAATGTATTCGGTATCTAGAATATGGCAAGCGAATAAAAATGGTAGAAACCGAAGTGCAAGGAGTAGAGATAGATACACCAGAAGACCTCGAAAAAGCAAAGCGTTTATGGAAGTAGACTACAGCAACA
>CAYMDB010000460.1:0-2236 GCA_964388865.1 uncultured Flavobacteriaceae bacterium | reverse complement strand
GGGCTTAAGAAGTACTATCTTTTAATTTTGTAATTTTAGCGGACAACAATGTTTTCAATAATAAGATCTTGATCGTTGTAAGGTACTATATCGTGACCATAACATTCATAAAACAAGGTGTCTTTTTTTTTTTCCATAAGTTTTATGTTTGATCCTTTTGGAATCGGTATTGAAAACTTTGCAATGCCGGTGATAGTGTTATAGTCACTTTTTGGAAGTACAGCTTCATTGGTATTACAAAACTCAAATTTTTCAGGAATACCTTGTGAAAAAGTAAAAGGACTATTTAAGTGTTGCTTCAATTCTTTAAGTTCAGCTTCACAAGTTTCATTGGTAATTGTTTTATCTTCTTTGCTAGAATTATCACAATTCAAGAGCACGATGCTTATTAAGACAATAGCTTTTAAATTATAGAATGAGGATTTCATAAACATTAAATTTATTGGTTAGTACACAAAATTGTAGATTTATAATGTGTTTCGAAATACCTACTATTGGGTATTTTTTCATCAAGCAAATTATGAAATAAAATCGAATATTCTAAAGGTAAAATGCTAAATTGTAGAGAAATAGCTAATTATTTTAGCTTAAATCTCGGTGGGTTTTAGGAAAATTACATAAATGTCGGTGCATGAAACGTAGGTATTGGTTAATTTTTTTAGAATTTAGATTTGGTGACTTTTAGAACCATGACAGATGAATTTTGAAAATAAAAAAAAACAAGGCTGTAAAATGAGTAGTCAAAAAGAGATCGTTCAAAACCAAAAAAGCACCTACATCACTGCAAGTGCTTTTTCTTTTTTCCTCTCTTCATAGCAATTTTTCCACTTAAGGACAGAGAGTACATCTGTATTCAGCTAATCTTCATTAACCTGTTTAAGATGTGTTGTAGCAATTTTACTTCTAAAATTGCTGAGTGCTCTTGGCTCATAACAATCAACAAAAAATAAACCAAGAGCTAATAGTAATGCCATTATTAACTAATAAACTGACACTAAAAACTTATTTAGGCATTACTACAGTATCTATAACGTGGATCACACCATTATCAGCAGTTACATCCGTGGCAGTGATTTCACTGTAATTTCCAGCGGCATCTTTTAACCAAATCTTATTATCTTTAGACATCACGGTTAAAACAGTTCCATTTAAAGCTTTAACCTCTACTTTACCATTTCCTTTTTTCAAAGCAGCAACAACATCACTAGCCATTAATTTTGAAGGAATAACATGGTAGGTTAAAATATTTGCTAATGCGGCTTTATTTTCTGGCTTTAGTAGATTTCCTAGGGCGTCTTTATCTATTTTAGCAAAGGCACTGTTGGTTGGTGCAAATACGGTAAATGGACCTTCACCTTGTAAAGCACTAACTAAATCTGCTGCTTTTAAAGCCGCAACTAAAGTTGAAAAATCTTCGTTACCTACGGCAACATCTACAATTGTTTTTTGAGCAGTAGCGTTTTGAGTAAACGATAGAGCCACGACAGTGGTTAAAATAAAAAGTAATTTTTTCATAATGTTTTGATGTATTGGTTAAACTATTTTGCACTCTTGTTTTATTTTTGAAATGCTTTCATTTATATTTACACTTCATTTGTTGCTCTGGATGAGCAGTATTTTATTTTTAGGAAATCTTTAACAATTAATGCAGGACGATTTAGCGCTTATTCAACAACTCAAAGGTAAAGATGAGCGCGCGCTATCACTTTTGTACGATAAATATTCTGGTGCGATTTATAGTGTTATCCTAAAAATTATTCGCGACGAAGGCAAAGCCCAAGATATATTACAGGACACGTTTATGACCGTTTGGGACAAGGTGCACAATTACGATCCAGAGAAGGGACGCTTTTACACTTGGGTCTACCGTATTGCTAAAAACAAAACCTTAAATGTGTTACGCAAATATGACCCACTCATCCAAACCGATAATTTTAGTGTATATAGTTTTAAAGAGGATCCGGTTAGTATCGATTCAAATTACTTAGAGCTCAACGGATCAGTAACGCAATTAGAAGCGCACCACAAAGAGGCTATAGAGCTGGTGTACTTCAAGGGACTTACGCATAGAGAAGCCCATGTGGTTATGGATGTACCACTGGGCACCTTTAAATCTTATGTAAGACAAGCTTTAAAACAGCTCAGGGAGATTTACGGTAAAACCTTGGGTTTTGTTTTACTCTTAATACTAAATGCGCTATGATGATGGATAAAAAGTCGCTGTTAGAAAATGGAC
>CAYMDB010000459.1:577-2262 GCA_964388865.1 uncultured Flavobacteriaceae bacterium | reverse complement strand
GTGAAAAAGGTTTCTTTAGCTTCAAATTCGTTTCGTATGGTGATATTAAATTGGTTTTCAAGTTCTTTAAGTACCGTAGGTATTGAAGCGTTCTCAAAAACACTCATGTTTTTTAACCAATAAGGTTCGGCGATTGCAATTTCTGTTGTATTGGCTAATCCCGATTGTAATATAAATTCAGTGCCAGCAGGAAGTTTAAGCGTTTTACCATTATAATTCACTTGAACGAGGCCTTCAAAACAAGACACTTTAAAAATGCTATCCCTTGAAATGACATTAAATTCGGTACCTAAAACACTCACTTTACCAAACTCTGTATTTACATCGAAGCGTTTTCCTTTTTCTACATTAAAAAAGGCTTCTCCTTTAAGTTCTAGTGTTCTTTTTTTGTCCCATTTTGAAGCGTTATATTCCAAATGAGAGAATTGGTTTAAGGTCACGATAGAATTATCTGGTAATGTAATCGTTTCGTTTTGGGCGTAATCTGTATCAAAAGTATTAACAGTGTCTTTATCTAGAAATTTAAATACCGCTACACCTACAATAAGAATAGCTGCAATTTGAAGTGCGATTTTCGTCCAATTAAGTCCTGATTGTTTTTTGCCCTCTAAACGTGCGTTTAACGTTTCAAAAGAGGAAACCTTGGCTTGATGCTCACCACTAAAACGTTGCGCTTCGTCAATAATCTCTTTGTATAAAGCGGCATCTTCCAAAGCTTCAAAAGCTTCGGACTCTGCTTCGGTTAAATCAGAATTTAACCATTTTTTTATCAAGTAGTCTGTGTCCATGACAAGGTGTTATACTTATAAAACAACTAACTTATGAATTGTCCCCAAATTATTTTTTATTTTAACTCTTCTAATTGATCTTTCAATTTATTAAAGGCTGCATAAATTCTATGTTCAGCAACTTTTTTCGTGATACCCAAAAGTTCAGCAATTTCTTTATGGGTTTTACCATCTACCTTGTTTAATAAAAATGCCGTTCTTTCTTCTTCTTTTAAACGCGATAAAACAGTTTCGTAGCGGTTTAAAAATTCCTTTTTACGCAATAGAAATTCTGGGGATTCGTTGGTGTAATCCTTTGGTTTAACTTGCTGGTGTTTTAGTACAATTTTTTGATGTTTAACTTCGTTTAGCATCATATTGTTTGCAACTGTGTAAACATAAGATTTGGCGGCCTCAGGTGTCACCTTAGCACAATTTTCCCAAAGTTTAATAAAGGCATCCTGCACTTTATCTGACGGATTTAAAAACGCACCGTATTTATAGTAGAATATATTACTTAAACTTTGCGCGTGCTTCTCGTAAAGTTTAGAGAAGCGCAGTTTGTCGCAAATATTTTGATGTAAGGATTGTGGCAAAAGTTCTCTTTTTAGCTTTTGCTCGGCAAGATAAATAAAAAAGACTTTATTATAAATTATTTGGGAGATAGTAACATTGAGTTGTTTTATAATAAACCTACAACTGTTTTTTATGCAAGTTATTTAGCGTAAAAACAATTAACTGAATAATAACCAAGATATGACAGCACCTACACAAAGCGAATCTACAATCCGATTAGTATCTCTTATTTCGTTAATGAAAAAAATGGAACTATGTCAAAGTAAAAAAAGAATATTAGAAATAGAAAAGCGTATCGAATTAGATACCTCTAATAGTATTCATAGGCATAGGTATAATTTG
>CAYMDB010000459.1:0-567 GCA_964388865.1 uncultured Flavobacteriaceae bacterium | reverse complement strand
ATTGCGGATAAATCTTTTTTAACGGTTTATTAATATTTTCTTGCGGATAGTCATTCATATTAATTACTTGACAACCCTCAAAATATTATTTGTTAATTTCAAGATCAAAACAATTAAGAACTACCATTGAAAACCTACGTCAATTAGAGTTACAACTCATCAAATAAAAAATATTTCAATAATTTTTGGGAGATTTTAGTTTTGAGTTGTTTTATAATAAAGGGCCTCTTTTAAACAACCAATTAGAACATTAAATTAATAATTACATAAAAATAAAAACAATTAGATTATGAAAACGTTTAAAACCACTTTACTATTAGCATTAACACTATTGCTAACTATTACGTCCTGTAGGACCGAAGACGATTTAAGTATCGATCCGCAGCAAGAAACTATTGTACCTGCAAATTCAGTTTTGGCAAGTAGAATACAAAGCATGGCCATGAATGATGGCTCAGTTGATAATGTTGTTTACAATGCCAACTGTTTTACTATTCAGCTTCCAGTTACGATTACTGTAAATAATGTCGTTCTAAGTATTACTGAGATTGGCGATTACGATGATCT
>CAYMDB010000458.1:0-2266 GCA_964388865.1 uncultured Flavobacteriaceae bacterium | reverse complement strand
TAATTATCAGTAAAAAAAATCAGTTTTATCCTCTTTCATATGGTTCCGCAGGCATTGCTTTTTGCGACTCTGCGCCTTTGCGTGAGATAATTTTTAATCGAAGTGTTCAGTATTTAGTCACAGTTTTCAGTAATTAACGAATAATACTCAGCTTTTTTTAATAGAGTTTTACACTTTGCGGCTCTGCGCCTTTGCGCGAGAAAAATATTCAGTATGAAGGAGAAGGCATTAGAGATGAGCTATGAGGAATGCGTAAAAAAATCAGCTTTATGCTTCCTATATGGTTTCCAACCCTGCGCCTTCGCGTAAAATACATTTTTAAACGAAAAAAAGAAACCAACCTCACCACCAACAATCAAACACATTAGCACCTTTCCAAGAAATAATCTTTCTTTGTAAATAAAACAAATTTGTACCAAATAAAAGCATACCTAAAATTTCTTCTCAGCTCCACCAACCAACACGGAGTCCATTCCCCATTCATCTATAATTTTGTCACTAAATGTATATACGACAAAACAAGTCACGCCTCCTACAAAGACATCAAAACTTACAGAAAAAAGTTACTCCAGTCCAAAGAAACAATTAAGGTTCTAGATTTAGGCCAAGGCTCAAAAACCTTAAATCACCAGAAAAGAAAAATAAGTCACATGGCGAAAACCTCAAGCAGTTCAACTAAAAATGCCAAACTGCTTTTTCGGCTCGTGAAGTATTTCAATTCTAAAAGCATCTTAGAGCTCGGCACTTCCCTCGGAATGTCAACTTATGCTATGGCCAAAGGCAATAAGAATGCAAGAATGATAACAATTGAAGGCTGCCCTAACACCTCCAATGTTGCAAAAGAGCGCTTCAAAGACCTGCAGATCACCAATATTGAATTTATCATCGGCTACTTTGCGTCTAGTATTTCTATTTTAAAAGAAGACACTTTCGACTTCATTTTTTTTGATGGACATCATAACAAATCGGCGACCATTCAATTCTTTGAAGCGCTTTTACCGAAAGCGCATAACGATTCCGTTTTTGTATTCGATGACATCTATTGGTCCAAAGGCATGACCGAAGCATGGGAATACATTAAAAATCACAATGCAGTTATCGTAACCGTAGATACCTTCTATTTAGGGGTTGTGTTTTTTAGAAAAGAACAAGAAAAAGAACATTTTAAAATTAGAATGTAACAAGCACTTAATTTTAACGTCTTATGTGATGAACACACTATTAAATTCTTTTATTTTGCGGAGGATTTAAGCAAATCATAGGTTATGACTATAAGTGACAACGTCATTGAAATTAGAAATATTATAAGAGATTTTAAATTAGGACAAGAAGTGGTTCACGTTTTAAAAGGTATCGATCTCGATATTAAGCGTGGGGAATATGTGGCTATTATGGGACCCTCTGGGTCTGGCAAATCCACTCTGATGAACCTACTCGGTTGCCTCGATACTCCAACCGCAGGATCCTATAATTTAAATGGAAATGATGTCAGTAAGATGACAGACGATGAACTCGCAGAAATCAGAAACAAAGAAATAGGCTTCGTCTTTCAAACCTTTAACCTGTTACCACGAACAACGGCTTTAGACAATGTGGCCCTCCCTATGATTTATGCGGGAGCCTCAAAAAAAGAACGTCAGGAACGTGCTTCGTCCGTTTTAATGGATGTTGGACTAGCAGATCGAATGGATCACAAACCGAACCAACTATCGGGTGGACAACGGCAGCGTGTGGCCATAGGGAGAGCACTTGTAAACAACCCGTCTATCATTTTAGCCGATGAGCCTACAGGTAACTTAGATTCCAAAACCGGTACTGAAATCATGGGACTTTTCGATAAAATTCATGCCGATGGGAATACCGTAATAATGGTTACCCACGAAGAAGAAGTGGCAGCCCACGCCAAACGCATCATTCGACTTCGAGATGGGGTTATTGAGAGTGATACGTTTAATCAGTGATTAGTTTTCAGTCGCAGTTTTCAGTGCTCAGTCATTCACTAAGAATAATCAGTTTTTTAAATAAAAGTTTGCACTTTGCGACCCTGCCTGCCGATAGGTAGGTTAGCGCCTTTGCGCGAGATAATTTTTCAGTCTCAATTTGCAGTCACAGTACTCAGTCGCAGTTTTCAGTTTTCATTCATTCATTCATTCATTCACTCACTAACAATAGTTAGTTTTTATAAAAGGTTTGCCACATCTTTTAAACGCAATTAAATTTTAAGCCTTTGCGCCTCTGCGTCTTTGCGCGCTATAACTTTTCAGTC
>CAYMDB010000457.1:0-2278 GCA_964388865.1 uncultured Flavobacteriaceae bacterium | reverse complement strand
CGTCTTAAATGCGGAATAACAATAGTACCACCAATGAGCGTGGCAATACCAAGCGCCTCGCTGACTTCGGCTTTGGTTAGCCCTTCTTTGTAGGAAGCTTCTAAATGGTATTTTACACAATCATCGCAACGCATTACTGCTGAGGCCACTAAACCGAGGAGTTCTTTTGTTTTTTTATCTAAGACGCCTTCTTGATAGGCATTGGTATCTAGATTAAAAATACGTTTGACTATTTTATTGTTATCCGCTAAAATTTTAGCGTTCATTTTAGTACGATACTCATTAAATTCCTTGACAATATCAGACATGTTTTTCTTTTCTTTTTTGATTTCTAAGCACAATTTTTGAAATGTAAATACTCACTTGGTACAAAATTAAAATCGGTATGGCCACTATAACCTGACTCGCAATATCAGGAGGTGTAATGATGGCGGATATAATTAAAACGATGACCAAGGCAAATTTTCTGTATTTTTTTAGAATTTGCGGTGTTACCAAACCTACTTTGGTTAAAAAGTAGATGATAATGGGTAACTCGAAAACAAAGCCCGAAGCGATAGCCGAAGATCGCACAATGGCAATAACGGAGCTGACATCAAACTCATTGGAAATTTGCGCACTGATTTGGTAGTTCGCCAAAAAGTTGATGGATAATGGTGTGATAATATAGTAGCCGAATAGTACTCCGAGAAAAAACAACAGTGATGCAATAATAATAAATCCTCTTGAACTTTGGCGCTCGTTAGTTTTAAGGCCCGGACTTATAAAACTCCACAACTGATAAAGCACATACGGAAATGCGATAATAAAACCGGCATAGATAGAGGTCCAGATATGTGCTGAAAATTGTCCTGCTACCGTTCTATTCTGAATGATAAAAGGGAATTTATCGGCGCAAAATGTAGTATCGCTCATGCCTATGAGCTTCGACATTTTGCACAAACCTTTATAGGTTGGAAAACTCATGTGGGTTGGACCAAAAATGATAACATCAAAAATAAAGCGCTTAAAAATAAACGCCAGTATTCCTGCTATTAAGATTCCTAGAGTCGCCCGTATTAGATGCCACCTTAATTCTTCAAGATGATCTAAAAACGACATCTCATCAATCGCCTTTTTTGCCATTATATAATGCCTTCTTTTATGAGATCGTGAAGATGTACAACACCTTCATAATTCCCTTTGTTTTCTACCAATAATTGCGAAATACCAAACTGTTCCATAAGTGCTTTAGCATCAACTGCCATAGCGTCCTCCGCTATACACCGTGGATTTGGGCTCATGATATCTTTTGCTTTTAAGGACAAAAAATCATCCGTTTTACTCAGCATTCGTCTTAAATCTCCATCCGTAATAATCCCTGCAATTTTTCCATCATCTACAACAGCCGTTACGCCTAACATTTTTTCGGTAATTTCTACGATAACCTCTTTTAAATTGGTATTTAAACCGACCTGCGGTTTTTGGTTTTGAGAGGATAAATCATTCACTCTTAGATACAAACGTTTGCCCAAAGCTCCACCGGGATGATATTTTGCAAAATCATTACTAGAAAATCCGCGTAATTCCAATAAGCAAACGGCAAGCGCATCTCCCATTACTAATTGTGCGGTTGTACTGGTGGTTGGTGCTAAATTGTTAGGGCAAGCTTCTTGTTCTACGTAGGTGTTTAAAATAAAATCGGCTTGATGCCCTAAAAAGGAGTCGATATTGCCCGTCATGGCAATCATTTTATTATTTGCATTCTTAATAAGTGGAACTAAGACTTTAATTTCAGGAGTATTTCCACTCTTAGAAATACAGATGACCACATCATCTTTAAGAATTAAACCAAGGTCCCCATGTATAGCATCTGCCGCATGCATAAAAATGGCTGGTGTACCTGTAGAATTTAAGGTGGCCACTACTTTCTGTGCTATAATGGCACTTTTGCCAATACCCGTTATAATAACACGCCCCTGCGAATTATAAATTAAGGTCACAGTTTTTGCAAAATCGTCATCGAGTAAAGTGGCTAAATTATGTATCGCTTTGCCCTCTAATTCTATGGTGGTTTTCGCCGTATTTAAAATCGATTGCGTGCTGTTCAAAACTTATTAATTAATGGTTTCCTAAATTTAAAGAATTTGTTATCTTTAAACTTGTTGCAAATGTATATAAAATACTAATAGGGATTAATGAGTATTGCAGAAATTGACTTACACTCCGCATTAAAAAAGTACTTTGGCTTTTCAGAGTTCAAAGGGCTTCAAGAAGAAGTTATAAAAAACGTTGTAGC
>CAYMDB010000456.1:0-2291 GCA_964388865.1 uncultured Flavobacteriaceae bacterium | reverse complement strand
CGTTAAACTATCCATTGTTTTTTGAAGATCTTCACCCGTTAATTTTTCTTCAGAATCCACCAATAAAATATCAACATCGGCAACCTTAGCCATGGCTTTTACCGAAGAATGGGCTCCAATAGAGGTAATGATTAAACCTTTTTCTCTTTGAAATTCAGCATTCTTTCTCCAGTATTCTCTAGCGGTTACGATTGCAGAAAGGTTGGCTGCCGTGCCTCCACTAGTAAACACGCCAAAAGCCCCTTTTGGCAATCCGGTTAAAGACACCATCCAACGCATGGCTTCGTTTTCACAATAAATGCCGCCAGCACCTTCCATCCAATAGGCTCCGTGGATACTTGAAGCCGAGGTTACCAAATCGAACATCACTGCAGCTCTCGTTGGCGCAGCTGGCACAAAAGCCAAATTTCGAGGATGGTCAACTGGTACATTTGCTGGTGCTAAATGTGTTTTCCACAGGTTAAACGCATATTCTCCCCCAATGCCTTTTGCTGTAATAGTTTCACCTGTTAATTCTTTAAGAACTTCTTCTTTTTTGGGTTGACCGATGTTGTGTTCTACCGCAGAAATTCTTCCGATGGCGTACTTCATCACATCTAAGGTCATTTCAATTAACTCGATATCAATTTTGTGCATAGCTTCTTAACTCATAAATTCATTGTAATGGGCCTCGAAGGTATGGAATAGTTCTTAAATGCAGGTAGCACTTGCAAGTGAAATACCAGTTTGATAGAGGGTTCACCCGACGTAAAGCCTTATTAAATACGGTTGAACTACGGGTGAAGTTTGGGTGAACTACGGTTGAACATCTAAGGAAATGTAGCGATTCTGTTTAAAAATTAGTAGTTTGGGTTCTTTTAGGCAACGTGAACTCACTATAAATTAGAACGTTACAATATTGATAGCTCCAATAGAAATATTTAAAAAAATAGGGTTATTGTTTTACAAGCTTAAAGGTTTGTTGGGTGTTTTTTGCTGTAATTTGAACGATATAAACCCCTTTCGCTAAGTCTAATAAGTTCATTTCATAGGACTCTACCTTATTAGGATTTACATATTTTTCAAATCTTTGCTTTCCTAAAATATCATAGACCTTTACGGAAAGTTCTTCAGAGAAATTACCAAAATGAATATTTACCTTATCCTTTGCTGGATTTGGTGTAATTTTAAAATTACTTATACTTTGATTATGTATACTTAAGCTTTGATTGATGACCCAAAGTGTCGCATTTTTCAGCAGTGTTCTAAAATTTGAATCCCCACTATAATCACTTCCGTTATGACCTAAAGCGGTGTAAAACGATCGAAATCCGGATAATGTGACCTCTGCTGTTGCCTCGTTATTATCATCGTCATAAGTTATAGATTCTTTAACCCAAGTTATTGGTCGTGCTGCATCATAAGCGTTTCCTCCTGTAGATTCCACCTCTAATAAAACGGTATTATCGGTACTTAACTGACCACCATTATTTTGCCAATAATAATATTCTTCATTTTTGTTCCAGATTGTGCCAACCGGACCTAAAAAATCAACTGTAGGATGGCTAGATATGACTTCGAGGTCGGCATTAAAATTATTGCTAGTATGGTTAGGACTTGATTGTACAACACCACCAACCAGTTCATTGTAGAACGGCCAAACCCCATCTCTGTAAGTATCTGTGGCGGCATGAATGCCAATGAAACCTTTTCCGCTAGCTATAAAATTTTCGAAAGCTTCCTTCTCTGAACTCGATAATAATGGTGACGAAGGCTCATCACTACCTGAGGTATTTAAAAATACAATGGCATCATATTGCGCCAGATTCGGGGTGGTAAATACGGATGATTCAATGGAGTTATCCGTAGTCCAATCACCATTCTCTGCACCCAAGTCTTCAAACATGGTAATACCATTATTTATAGCGCCTGTATGTCTGTAGCCATTTGTTTCGTGATAAACCAATATTTTAGATTGTGAAAATCCCAAGCTTGCAAATAAAAATGTAATGATAACATAAAGTAATTCTTTTTTCATGATACTGTATTTTATGAGTTACCCTATATGTACGATGTAAAGTTATGATTTAGACGTTAATACAAAATTAGGGGATTGTTAAGTTTTATTTAGAACTATAATCACTAATTTTTAAAATCTAAAACACCTAGAGCGTTTAAATGTAAACACGGATATGAAAATCTAAGTTAACCTCTATTACAACGTAAGAATTGTAAATTCCCCTTTTAAGGGCTCTAACTGTTTCATTAATTCAGGAATTAAATCCTCACCATACTCCAAATACAGTTCCGAA
>CAYMDB010000455.1:0-2298 GCA_964388865.1 uncultured Flavobacteriaceae bacterium | reverse complement strand
ACTTTGGAATTTGGAATTTAATTATTGGAATTTTAAAAATTATGACCATTAATTGTAAAGGGAAACTCATAGACCTATCTTCACCAAAAGTGATGGGCATTCTCAACGTGACGCCAGATTCGTTCTTTGACGGTGGGAAATACAGAGACGAAAAAAGGATTATCAATCAGGTGGAAATCATGCTCAACGACGGGGCTAATTTTATAGACATTGGCGGTTACAGTTCCAGACCAGGTGCAGATGATGTTTCTGAGGATGAAGAATTGAATCGTGTTGTGCCGATTGTAGCACTTATTTTAAAGCATTTTCCTAAAACATTAATTTCCATTGATACTTTTAGGAGTCGTGTTGCCGAACAAAGTATTAGGGCTGGCGCCGCCCTCATCAATGATATATCTGCTGGTAAACTCGACCCAGACATGCTATCTACCATCGGGAAACTGGGCGTTCCGTATATCATGATGCACATGAGAGGCAATCCTAAAACCATGCAACAGCACACCGATTACAAAGACCTACTAAAAGAAGTGCTGTCTTATTTTGCTGAACGCATCTCTGTAGCCCACAACGAAAAGATAACCGACATTATTATCGATCCTGGATTTGGTTTTGCAAAAACACTCAACCAAAATTATGAACTTTTAAGTGCTATGGAATTGCTTCAAATTACAGAAAAACCTATACTTGCAGGAGTGTCTCGAAAATCTATGATTTACAAAACCTTGAATACAACTGCAGAGCATGCTCTAAACGGCACCTCAGCCTTGCATATGGTCGCACTGCAAAAAGGAGCTTCAATTTTGCGGGTTCATGATGTAAAGGAGGCTGTGGAATGTGTAATCCTTTTTAATAAATTGAATTCAAATTAAATTATGCGCTATACCTATCTTCTTTTACTTTTGTGTTGTTTTAATTGCAATAACGAACGTGTTATGCAACTTCCTGAAATTGAAAATGCTGCCATCACCGAAGTCTTAGACGTCTCCCCTGCCTATATTTTTTATGACGAATCACAGCCCGATTCTACTTTATTAAATCGGAAAAACCTAATGTAGATAAACGTTTGAGCTTACAACAAGCTATTCCGCATATAGTATTCTTACAAAACAAAAAGCGCAATGCAGAGCTTCATAAAAACGAAAATGCTAAAAACTATTTTACTTGTAATGATACGAGTATTGGAAATTTAGGGTTTTTGGAGTTTACGGACGTGTATTATAAGTTGTCGGAACCAGAAAAACGTTCAGTAAAGTTTTTGAAGGCTATTCCGGTAGATTTACCTCAAAATAATTTAAATAAGGACAATTTTATAGAACTTACACTGAGAATAAATAGCAACAATAAAATGAATTTTGAGAGTGTAATTATAGCGTCTTTAGAGTTATTGGAAGCATCTGCTTCTTTATCCGAAAAAATAACGGCAAAGGGTGTATCTGTACAATTAAGTTTTGATGAAACACTGAGCTTTGAAGATTACATCACTGTAAAATCAAAACTAACGAAACTTAACACCGATAAAATTAGAATTGATCCCAACGAATTTATTTATTGAAATTAAGAAAGAAGTTGAACATTTTATAAAACACGCCGAGAGTCCTACAGGATTTATAAAAACTTGAAGACTTAAAAAGAATGGATCCATATTTTTTATTTACTACTAAACTTAAATTATTAAATTAGCAAAAAAGCAATAGCATTTGGAAAACTTAAAACTTTGGGATTTTAGATTTATAGATTTTGTAGATGTCTTCCTTGTAGCCATTCTACTCTACTATATTTATAAACTCGTAAAAGGCACCGTAGCCATCAATATTTTTATAGGGATTCTTATCATTTATTTTGCATGGCGACTAACCGATTATCTCAATATGCAAATGCTTTACAGCATTTTTGACGGATTCATGAAGGTGGGAATTATTGCTTTAATTGTGGTCTTTCAACCCGAAATCAGAAAGTTTTTACTTATGGTGGGCTCAACGAACATCGGCGGTAAAAAGAGCTTTTTCAAAAATTTTAAGTTCCTAAAAAATGACGATCCAACCTCAACTGATGTCGATGCTATCATCAATGCCTGCAGCCGTATGGCGAGCACTAACACAGGAGCGCTAATTGTTTTAGAACGCAACAACAATCTCGATTTTTTAACCAATACAGGCGATGAAATGAATATTTTGGTTTCTCAGCCGATTATTGAAAGTATCTTTTTTAAAAATAGTCCGCTGCATGATGGCGCCATAGTGATAGCTAATAATGTGGTAAAAGCCACACGCGTTATTCTGCCTGTTAATAATGAAAAAA
>CAYMDB010000454.1:0-2299 GCA_964388865.1 uncultured Flavobacteriaceae bacterium | reverse complement strand
AATGTTTTCAATTTCACCATTGATGTATTGCAGCCCTCCAACATAAATAACAATTAAATTACTAATACCAATTAATAAAATCATCAGCGGAAAAAATAGGGCTTCAACTTTTGCTAAATTGATTTGCTTTTGTCTGTTTTCTGAGGAAAGTTGATCAAAGTTTGCATTGGTTCTGGGTTCTATACCATAAGATTTTATAACGGAAATACCACTGAAGGCTTCTTGAGTAAAGGTAGATAAGGTTGATAAAGATTGCTGAACAATGGTACTGCGTTTGTTAATCATTCGGCTTAACATATAAATAGCAACTGATAAAACGGGCAGTGGTAAGAGGGTGTATAAGGTTAACTTTGGCGCCGCATTAATCATATAAATTAAAGCCACCACAAATAAGGTGATGGTATTCATGGTATACATAATTGCTGGTCCTACATACATTCTCACTTTGCTAACGTCCTCGCTAATGCGGTTCATTAAATCGCCAGTTCTGTTCGATTTATAAAAATTTAAAGATAGAATCTGATAGTGTTGATAGATTTCATTTTTCAAATCGTATTCCACAAAGCGCGATACGTTTATGATGGTTTGCCGCATTAAAAAGGTGAAAATACCAGCAATAACAGCAGCTCCTATAAGGTAAAGAATGTAAATCATCAAGTCGTGTCTAAAAATTTCATCTGTAATTTTCCCCTCTAAACGATTGGAAACTACATTGATAGAAGCGCCAATAAGTCTCGGAGTAAATAATGCAAATATTTTAGCAACAATGGTAATAAGAATACCAACAATTAAGCGATATCTGTATTTGAAAAAGTATTTATTAAGATGTTGTAATGCTTTCATAGGGTACTTGGTAGGGCAAAAGTATTGCGATAATCGTATTTTATAGTTAATGTTTTGCTAATCCTCTATTATTAAATTAATTTTGCACGCTATTTTAAAAATAGGTAAAAACAGCATTAAATATCACATAGATGACTTCAGAATTAATTACATCAAAGGAATTGATAAAAATGGATCCCGTTTTTGGGCAACACTCTTTTGATGATCATGAGCAAATTGTTTTTTGCAACGACAAAGATACTGGTTTAAAAGCTATAATTGGTATTCACAGTACGGTTTTAGGGCCTGCTTTAGGCGGTACTAGAATGTGGAATTATAAAAATGAGTGGGAAGCGTTGAATGATGTTTTGCGCCTGTCTCGTGGCATGACTTTTAAATCGGCTATTACAGGTCTGGACCTTGGTGGCGGAAAAGCGGTTATCATTGGTGATGCTAAAACTCAAAAAACACCTGAGCTTATGAGACGTTTTGGTGAATTTGTCAATGGGCTTAGTGGTAGATATATTACTGCTGAAGATGTAGGGATGACCACTAAAGATATGGATACGGTAAGAGAAGTAACACCTTATGTCACAGGAATTTCAGAAAGTAAAGGTGGTGCTGGTAATCCATCACCCGTTACCGCTTATGGCGTTTTTATGGGCATGAAGGCTGCGGCAAAGTTTCAATATGGTTCAGATGTTTTAGAAGATAAAAACGTGTATGTGCAAGGAATTGGCAATGTTGGGGAGGCTCTCGTTGAACATTTGGTAAATGAAGGTGCAAATGTTACGATATCAGATATTAGTCAAGAGCGCCTAGAAGAAGTTAGAAATAAATTTGGTGTCACTATTTACGGCGGCAACGATATTTATAGTGAAGCTATGGATATTTATGCTCCTTGTGCCTTAGGTGCCACAATAAATGATGAAACTATATACAAACTTCAAGCTAAAATTATTGCTGGTGCTGCAAATAATCAGTTGGAGGACGAAAATAAACACGGCGGCATTTTAAAGGATAGAGGAATTGTTTACGCTCCTGACTTTTTAATTAATGCTGGTGGTATTATAAATGTTTATGCTGAATTAGAGAATTACGATCGACAAGAGATAATGCGTAAAACAGAAAATATTTATCACACTACACTGGAAATTCTAGATCACGCGAAGGTTAACGATATCACAACGCACATGGCAGCGTTAAACATCGCTAGAGAGCGCATTGCAACCCGTAAGCGAGAAAATTCTAAATAGAGTTGATATAATTTTTATTTCAAAATGAAATAATAGTATTTTTGCAAGGTGAGTTTAAAAAGCTCACCTTTTTTAATAATCGGAAATAAAAGATAGTTCTTACACATGCTTAATAGAAGACACATCAGAATAAAAGTAATGCAATCCATGTATGCTTTTAAAGGGACAGAAAGTGATGATCTTACAAAAGACGAAAAGTTTTTACAACACAGTTTAGATAG
>CAYMDB010000453.1:0-2303 GCA_964388865.1 uncultured Flavobacteriaceae bacterium | reverse complement strand
AACACCATTAGAAAAACCTTTTACACCTTATTTCCTGGAAACTGGGACACTACGATTGCCGACTTAGGTGATATTGAACCCGGTGAAACCGTTGAGGACACTTATTTTGCCATGAGAACGGTTATTACTGTTTTGGTTGAAAAAAACATTATTCCTATGATATTAGGAGGAAGTCAAGATCTGACCTACGCTAACTACCGTGCTTACGATTTTGTATTACCTATGGTAAATATGGTGAGCGTGGATAGTAATTTTGATTTGGGTGATGCCAATCTTCCAATTAAAAATAACAGTTATGTTGGTAAAGTTATAATAGAGCAACCGTATAATCTTTTTAATTATACCACAATAGGCTATCAAACCTATTTTAATTCACAAGAAGAGATTGATCTCATTGAAAAACTGTATTTTGAAGCCTACCGTTTAGGCGAGATTTCAGCAGATATAAATAAAGTAGAACCGTTAATGCGAGATGCTCATATTGTTTCGGTAGATTTAAAGTCGGTAAGAGCAGCAGAAGTAAGTGATAATCAAAAATATTCACCAAATGGGTTTTCGGGAAAAGAAATATGCGCTATTAGTAGATACGCTGGTATAAGTAATAAGGTATCCTCGTTTGGTATTTACGAATATCACAATTCAAAAAATGATAGTGCAACAGCCATGTTAATAGCACAAATGATGTGGTACTTTATAGAAGGAGTAAATTGTAGAGTGAAAGATGACGATTTTTTAAATGCGCATTATTTCCAAAAATACAGTGTTTTGGTGGAGGATGACGACCTAACTTTTTTTAAGAGTTTAAAAACAGGACGTTGGTGGGTTGAAATCCCTTTTTTACCAAATGTTAATAATAAATTAAAGAAGCACACGTTATTACCATGCATGCATGCCGATTATCTTCGTGCAACGCAAGGCGAAATACCAGAGCGTTGGTTCAAGGCGTACAAGAAGAATAGCTTCTAAATTAATCACTTTATCGATATTTAAGGTGTTTTTCATCGATGAAATGCTTATTTTTAAGACGAAATGCAAAAAAAATGGAAAAAAAGTTGTTTATTCGAAAATATATAAATATGTTTACGTCCTTGAAATCAAGAATGACTAATTTAACCTCGAGTTACTATGAATATTAAGAAGTTTATTTTATTAACCGCAGTACTAATTTTGGTAGCCAGTTGTAATTCTGGTGACCGTGGACAATTAGTAGGTGTGCAAGGTAAATCATGGCATCCAGAAAAGCCCTATGGGATGACATTAGTACCTGGTGGAGCTTTTATTATGGGAAAATCAGATGATGATTTAGCTGGTGTGCAAGATGCGCCAACTAAAACGGCTACTGTGCGTGCATTCTATATGGACGAAACAGAAATTACCAATAGCGAGTATCGTCAATTTGTAGACTGGGTAAGAGATTCTATACTGAGATTAAAATTAGCTGAAATGGCTGATTTAGAAGGTAAGACTCCTGGTAATGGGGATATCGGTGAATTTGCATATAAAGATGCAAATCCAGATGATTTAAATGCTTACGAAAGTTATATGCTTAATACTTATGGTAACGAGCAAAGAAAAATTAACAGAGATGTAGATTTGTATTTCGATACCGATGATTATCCAGATGAACTTTATGCAGAGGTTATGGATGGTATGTATTTACCACTAGAAGAATCTTATAATGGTCAGCGTACTTGGGATGTAAAGCAATTTAAATTTCAGTATACGTATATGGATATTGAAAAGGCGGCTAGAAATAGAAATCTAAAGCGTTCTGAGGTCATCGTACAGCAAGAAGTCGAAGTTTATCCAGATACCACAGCTTGGATAAGAGATTTTGCGTATTCCTACAATGAGCCAATGCACAATGATTATTTCTGGCATGATGCATACAGTGATTATCCTGTTGTAGGTGTATCTTGGAAGCAAGCCCAAGCGTTTTGCCAATGGAGGACTTTATACCATAATGGTTACCAAAGAAGCAAAGGAAAGCAACCAGTAAATTCGTACCGATTACCTTCTGAAGCTGAATGGGAGTATGCTGCCCGCGGTGGCTTGCAAGGTGCAACTTATCCTTGGGGCGGACCCTATACCAAAAACGATAGGGGTTGTTTTATGGCCAACTTTAAGCCCTTAAGAGGGGATTATGCCGCAGATCAAGCTTTGTATACTGTGGAAGCAGATGCTTATGATCCTAACGACTTTAACCTATACAATATGGCGGGTAACGTCTCAGAATGGGTAAACGGTTCTTATGATCCGGGATCCTATGAGTACATGTCAACAATAAATCCGAATGTAAATGA
>CAYMDB010000452.1:0-2330 GCA_964388865.1 uncultured Flavobacteriaceae bacterium | reverse complement strand
AAATAAAGTGGTGGAATACCAGTGCATTGGAGAGTAATGTTGGTTTAAATGCCATCGCACAATGGACCTACACGCTAAAAAATAAAATGCCTCAAGGCTTGGGGACAGGAAGTTTATATACCAATAATTTTTCTTCGCCATTAATTGTAAAAAATGGTACTTTGCAATACAATTTAAAAGAGAACTGGATTTTTAATTTATACGAATGAATTACATACAACAAGCTTATAAGGGACTGCATGAAGGCTGGCGTTATATTATTGGCACTTTAATCATTATATTTTTTGTGATTATTGGACAACTACCGTTTACGGTAGCTGCAATTATAAAAGCAAAAAATCAAGGTCTTAATTTGTTTAAACTTGATGAAAGTTCTATGATGGGTATTTTAGAACCAAACCTCAACCTTGCCCTTATGCTATTGTCCTTTGCTTTTGGGTTAATTGGTATTTTTCTGGTAGTAAAATTTTTACACAAACTTACCATTACCCAATTTACGACCCTCAGAAAAAAAATGGATTGGAAGCGATTTTGGTCTATATTTTTTGTTTGGGGACTTTTGTCTTCTAGTTTAGTACTTATAGATTATTTTCTCTCACCAGAAGACTATGTTTTAAATTTTGATTTAAAGAATTTTCTTATTTTGAGCGTTATCACAATAGCTTTAGTTCCTCTGCAAACAAGTTGCGAAGAGTATTTGTTTAGAGGCTACTTAATGCAAGGCATCGGTATGGCCACAACAAAAAATAAGTTTGCCTTTATCGTTTTATATTCAATTCTTTCAGTAACGCTATATTATGTTTTATGTAGCGCATTTAGTTTGAATGTTCTTAGCTCTGTCGTTCTAATTTTTATATTAACACTAACATTTTTTGCTCTCATTGGTCTGGAGTATTTTGAAAGACTATTTAAAAGTAATTCCTATAAAAAGTTACAATTTTTTTTTCAGCGAGGTTGGACACCACTCATAATTACCTCGTTTATTTTTGGAATGTTACATATTGCAAATCCTGAAGTGGATAAGTTAGGATATACAATAATGATTTATTACATAGGTACAGGTTTATTTTTAGGAATAATGACGCTTATGGACGATGGCTTGGAGCTAGCACTAGGCTTTCATGCGGCAAATAATCTTTTTACCGCCTTATTAGTTACAGCAGACTGGACAGCCTTTCAAACACATTCAATTTTAAAAGATATTTCAGATCCTACAGGAGCTGAATTTTTAGACATATTTATACCAGTTTTTGTTATTTTTCCGATTATATTGTTAGTCCTCTCTAAAGTGTACGGCTGGAAAAACTGGAAAAACAAATTATTCGGAATAATAGAAGAACCAACGAAAGATAATTATAAAATCATAACATAAATGGTACCAAGCTATACTAAAATTCACAATAGGTTTAAGTTTAACGGACTTCATTTTAGTCATGAAGATTTAAAAGAAGTTGCCTACAGCCTCATAAAAGAAGGTGAAGCTTACGAAAAAGTAACGGGCAATTTTCTCATTGATTGGCTTAATAAAGATAACTTTTTATATGTCAATACATCGGGATCTACAGGGCAACCCAAAGCTATTAAGTTGAAAAAACAAGCTATGGTTAATTCTGCAATTGCTACTGGCGATTTCTTCGGATTAAAACCTGGCGATTCGGCCATAGATTGTTTACCAAGCCACTTCATCGCCGGAAAAATGATGTTGGTAAGAGCCATGATTTTAGGTCTTGAAATTGACTGTGTAGAGCCCAGCGCGCATCCTATTTTCGATTATGAGAAGCATTACGATTTCTGTGCGATGATTCCTTTGCAATTAAAACATACCATCAATTATACAGATCGCATCAAAACCATTATTGTTGGTGGCTCTAAAATCACAAAACCTTTAATCGAAAAAATTAAAAACCGTAGCTCTAAATTTTATGAGACTTACGGAATGACGGAAACTGTAACTCATGTTGCGGTTAGACAACTAGCTTCTAAAGATCAAAAAGGAGAGCGTTATTTTAAGGCTTTACCCAATGTTACTTTTGGTCAAGATGATAGAAATTGTCTCATCATTAAAGCTTCCAAATTGGTTAAAGAGGAACTCATAACCAATGATATCGTTGAGCTAAAGTCTGAAACAAGCTTTAAATTGCTAGGGCGTTTTGATAATGTTATTAATTCGGGTGGCGTAAAATTATTTCCAGAACAAATAGAAGATAAGCTTCAGGCGGTTATTGACGAGCGCTTTATTTTAGCGAGTGAAGACGATGCTACATTAGGTGAAAAGCTTGTTTTAATCGTAGAAAATCCTAGAGATTCTGATGAGAGTATTGAAAATAGAA
>CAYMDB010000451.1:0-2335 GCA_964388865.1 uncultured Flavobacteriaceae bacterium | reverse complement strand
GGCGCCAAACATAAACCCAATGATAATTGCTTGAATGCGGCGATCCTCGGTAATCCCACTAAAACCTTGATTAATCGTTGCCATGGCGCCTGACAATTTTAAGGTATTTAAGATGAGAATCGCACCAAAAATAATGATAAGAATATCGACGGCTTTTAAAAATCCAAAAAAGGTATAGCCTAGGACGTGACCAATATCCATGCCCCACTGAAAAAAGGCAATGGCAATTGCAAAAAGTAAGGCCAGAGGCAAAGCCTTTTTGGCTCCCCAATTGAAGCCAGCCATTAAAATAATTGTAAGAAGAATAGGGAAAAACGCGAGTAAGGCATTCATAATTTAAATTTTTGATGAATGTAAAAAATTTATCTTAAAAATATATTAATCCTTCAAAATTTTATTTTATTTACTCATGTTTTTTGCGAAAAACGACGTATTTATATGTAAATCTTATGATTACAATTAAAAAATAATTTAGTTTTAGATGTGAGGTCGCACCATAACTTATGGTGCGTTTTTAGTGTGTTGCTGTGTTTTAATTAATGCACTTAATTAGCTATCATTTTGGGCTCTAAAATAAGGTCAGTTTAAAAGGTGTAAACTAAATGAATACTGTTTTTTAGTGAAACAAGTGACAATTTTAAACCATCAAAGATTTGATACAAAACTGCTAAAAAAGGTGGATATGAGCTAATGAAGATTTCTTTTTAGCAATGGATGTAGAGATTATAATTTTCACTAGTGCTAGGGTTGTAAAAATTATTAAATATGAAAAACCAAAACTGGTATATGAAGATGATTAATTATGGCTTCCGTTAAACTAGGGGAGAATAAACGCGATAATTTTGATTTTTCTGAGGTTGCAATAGCGAATAAATCTGCATCCGATGTATTCATAAAGTAATGAATGCCTCGTTCTTCATTTAGTGCATCTACATAATATTTGTCGCAGGTGTTATTTGAGCATTCTTCGCCAAACGAATTAAGCATTTGATTTATTTCTATGGTTTCTTTAAAATTAAAGGGGGTATTAATGTAAAGTAAGTTTATACTAATCTTAAAATCAGTTGCGTAACTATATAATTGTTTAAAATATGATTTTTGATTTTCCTCAAAGGTAGAGGCCATCACAATTTTACTAAAAGACTTAGTTTTGGGTGCTGTTTTTACAACCAAAATAGGTGTTTTTATTTGGCGTAATATTTTTTGAGCATTCGAGCCAATAACAGCTTCTTTAAAGCCTTTGGATCCATGAGAACCCATGATAATAAGATCATATTTTTCCTCGTTAATATAGCGTGGAATATTTTCTACACCTTCATTAAAAACCAAAGATTCTACAGCTTTTGTTCCTTGTTTTAAAAAAGTCATGGATAGTGCTGATAAACTGGCTTTTGCGCTGCCTATTTCCGCCTTTACTTCAGGATAAAACTTCTCTTTTTCTAGGGGTAATTTAGACCAATTTACGGGTGTATTAATTATATGTAAAAGGTCTACATCCGCTTTTAAAGTTTTGCTTAGTCTTAGGGCGTACTGCGCGGCATTTTCAGAAATCTCAGAGAAGTCGGTAAGCAGCAATAGGTTTTGAACGGTTTTCATTGTCTTATAAAATTAAATTGAATACAACACCAGAGAGAATAATAAATAATGTGACCACCCCGAAATAGAGCCCGATAAGCTTAAGTGTCATCACTTTTTTCAGTAAAGTTGCTTCGGGAATTGATAAGCCAACGGTTCCCATCATAAAAGCAATGGCTGTGCCTAGTGGCACACCTTTGGCAACAAAAACTTGAATCACAGGAACAATACCAGCAGCATTTGCATACATAGGCACAGCAAAAATTACGGCAACAGGAACTGTCCACCATTGGCCACCACCTAAATACTGTCCGAAGAAATTTTCTGGTACATAGCCATGCATGGCTGCACCGATAGCAATACCTATGACCACATATAATAAAACGCCTTTAACAATATCCCATGCTCCTTGGGTAATTTCTGGCAGACGTTGGCGAAAAGTTAGTTGTTCTTCCTCGTATTCGCCCTGTTGCATCTTACTATCTAATATCTTTTTAACCCATTCAGACAAAAGCGGTTCAAGATTAAATTTACCCAATATCCAACCACCAATGGTTCCTAGTAAAATTCCGGAAACAGCATAAATTATCGTGGCTTTCCAACCAAACATGCCAATAAACATGGCAATCGCCACTTCATTGACTAATGGGGATGTTATTAGGAAAGCGAAAGTGACGCCAAGCGGAATTCCACCTTGTACAAAGCCAATAAATAAAGGGACTGATGAACAAGAGCAGAACGGTGTAATCGCGCCAAAAAT
>CAYMDB010000450.1:0-2335 GCA_964388865.1 uncultured Flavobacteriaceae bacterium | reverse complement strand
AAATCATTTTTCAACTAACTAAAAGCAAAAACACAAAATAGTTTACAGTCCCTTGTTAAACAACCTTGTATTGATGTTGGGGTTGTATTTTTCAATAATTTTTTGATTAACAAAAAGATCAATTTTATTGTCGTCAATCAACATTACATTTTTACTTTTCATAAGGGATAAGGGGATTTTTTTGTTAGTAGTTCCTTGGGGTTTTCTTATTTTATATTTGGCAATTGCACCTTAAAAGTGCTTCCTTTTTTAAATTTGCTCACTACGGTAACGCTACCGTTAAAATTATCTACTATTCGTTTTATAATGTAAAGTCCTAGTCCTGTGCCTTTAGTATTTTCATAACTTCCTCTAAAGTAGAGGTCAAAAATTTTGCTGGTATAATTTTTCCTAATACCAACACCATTATCAGCAACACTTATGGTGACTTCCTTCTCTGTACATTTTACGGCAATCTGAATATGTGGAGTATGCCCATCTGTTTTAGGTCTAGAAAAACAGATGGCATTTTGTATTAAATTTTGAAGGATAGAATCTACGAGTTCTTGATTGAAATAAAAGTCTGTTTGTTGTTCTATATCGATGTTAAAGTCAATAGCATCAAAGTTTTCAATACCTTTTAATGAACGAAGAATACCGTCTAAGTGGCGTTGAAAATTAATAGGGGAAATAGATCTTCTTTTTTCTGAAATTATAGATGCAAAAGACATATGATCTAACAATATGCGCCCTTTTTCTAGGGTCTCCTCTAACATGGTTACCAATACTTTCACGTTGTCGTTTAGCTCTTCTTCTTTTAAAAGCTGAAGCAAGCCTTCAACGGAGGTAAGCGGAGCTTTTAAATCGTGAGCCGACCGGTATAAAAACAATTCTAAATCTTTTGTCGTTTTTTTTAATTGATGTTCTAGCGCTTTCCGATTCGTTATATCAAGCACAAAAGCGCAATAGAATTTCTCGTTACCATTGTGCCAATGGCTCATGGTAAATTCTACAGGAAATTTCTCGCCATTTTTTTTAAGAGCGCACATCTCTATATTTTCGCCACGTTGGTTATGGTCTAGTTTGTTCCTTGCCTTTAAGATTTCTTTAATCCCATTACCCACTTGGTTTTTAGAAATTAAAATGGATAAAGGCTCGCCTATGATCTCAGCGCTGGTGTATCCAAAGGCCATTTCAGCACCTTTATTCCATTCAATAATATTTCCTACACTGTTAGCCACCACAATAATTCCTACGTTTATGGACTGAAAAATATTACGGTATTTAGTTTCGAGTGCTTTTAAATGATTTGGTAATTTGATGCTTTTTTGATGCTTTTTTGCTTTTAGAGTCGCATATATAACTTCATTTTGAAGATTAAATACAGGTCTTATTTGTGAAATAAACACTAGCTCGTGTCCTTCGGGAGCTATATTAATGGACTTATATTTACAATTCTTCCCTTCTGTAAACACCTTATTGATTTGTTTACTTAATTAAGCGTGATATTCAGGATTGATATAATCATAAACATTAGTCCCTATAACACGTTTACTTTTAGTGTTTTGGTTATTTTTAGACGTGTTAATAATCTTTCCAGCTTTATTGATGTACACCACATTATGTGTAAGCAGGTTGAGTTGCTTTATAGCTCTGCAGCATTTTGTAGTATTTTCTGTTGGGTTGCAACTATGATGCGTAATATCTTTACTTATAACATGGTATTTTAAGGCTGCACCATGCTCGTTATTAAACGTTGTAATTGTTGTATCTAAACAATGTCTTTTATCATTGAGTTCTTTCTGAAATACAATGCCCTGCCATGCATCTCCTCCCTCTATCGTTTTTATAACATCTAAAAAAAGTGCTTCAGGTTGTATGAAGGACTTTAGCCACTGATGCGTCTTAGTCACTTCTTCTTTATTTGAAAGATCTAAAACTTTTGAAAAACTTTTATTAGAGTGTAAAGGTCTTCCATATTGATCTTTTGCAGATACAATTAAATGCTGTTCAAGCAAAGGTGCGCTTGTACCTTGAGCTCTGTTTAAAAATAAATTTTTAGATTGTAGAGGCATCAAATTCAGTTTTAGATTCTAAACAATAGGCTAAGGCTTTTTCAACATCATTAAAAATTTCAAGGCTACCCTTACTAAATGTATAATTGCCATCTTGTATCCATGAAGAATTATCCAAGATTAATTTTGCAGTATCATCTTTGCATATTATCTGATTTTCAGAAATATCTTTAAGCATCGTATTTTTAAATCTTAATGTTGAATTACTATCAATAACAACATTAGCCCCAGCAAGAAAATTAACCATTTTATATTTGTCGCTCATATTTTTTTTATTATAT
>CAYMDB010000449.1:0-2353 GCA_964388865.1 uncultured Flavobacteriaceae bacterium | reverse complement strand
TACAAAAATTATTCAATTTTTAACTTGGGTGTCCCAGTGCGGAAGTCAGGAAAAACAGGGCTTTAAAATATGAAGTAACTTTTGATATCATAGATTTTAAAGTCAACTTTAATTATGCCAACCCTAAAACAAATCAATTTTCAGTGTATTCAGTAAGCTACTCGGGCACTTCATTTTTTAAAAATATAGATAATTCCCCCAGCAAAAAGTCTATAAAAAATAGGGAAACGGCCCATGAGGGGTCGGTGCAACACTTTATGCGAGCATTGTATAATAAAAACCTCGAAGGTGAAGGCTATTGGATATATTACGATAAATTCAGAGTTGACGAATGGTCTTATTTTAAGGTTCAAGATTTAGAAGATTCCGACTTTAAAAAGGTAACCCTAAGTTCTAAGGTTTCCATCTTATTCCGTAAAGAAGTTCAGTCTGAAATGGAATTACGTATTGATGAATTTTTTGTGGATACCTATGGTAATTATGCACCAATTCTAGGAGTTTATTTTAGTGGAGCCATGGGAAGCCAGCGTGTTGGGGATACTTTGCCTTCAGATTATGGTTTATAGAATTAGAAAAGAAGAAGCTGTCTAAATTAATTTTAGTCAGCTTCTTTTAATTTTTTAGAGGGCTTTAAACCATTCCTGAAATTGTTCACCAAGTAGAAAAGTTGGCTTCATTTTACCGCCTAAAGCGCTTATTAAACTCATAATCCACGCCACAATTAACACAAGTGCTACGATAAATCCTAATATAGGAATCCAACTTAAAGCAATACCGAGCAAGGATAGACCGAGCATCTGTCTAATATAGAAAGATCCAAATTCAGTTTTGTTACTACTATTCATTACAAGTGCAATAATCCATCCTATGATGGTGATATGAGCTATAATTCCAACATTTTTACCATCGCTCAATACCTCTTTAGCGTCATGAGAAAATTCGTTTGCCGCTTTTTTTGCATCTTCAGAAAATTCTTTGGCTTTTTCTTTGGCTTCACGACCAAATTCTTTAGCGTCCTCTGAAAATGGACTAGTTTTTTTTCTTGTATGATCTGATGCTTTTTGCGAATCATCATTTTTGTCATCTAGCATATCATCTAGATCGTCATTCAAATTTTTGTTATCATCTGACATAGTTTAATCGTTTTATGGTTAGTACACGTTTAAGATTAAAATTACTAAAAAAATAAACGCGAACGTTGAAATGTTCTGTTAGTTCTAATTTAAGACTCAATTTTAAACATATAAGATGTTGATACACCGTTTTTTATTAAACACTTCGCAGTTTTAATTACATTTCAATAACCTGAAAACCCCTATATTTAAAATAGATTTAGCATTTAGGAAACCTTAAATATGAGTTTATGACTTTTTAATCATTGATTCATAGATGGAAATCCATTCCTCGCAGCTGATTTTTTGAGTGAGCGCTCCAATTAAATCAAAAGGAATATCATCCATTTTTTTAAATCGAATACAACTTTTTCCCATATCTAGTTTACGTTTGCAATGCTTAGGATATACGTCAACAAACCACTTGTAAAGTTTTTTATTAGTATATAAGCCAATGTGATATAGATTCACGGAGTTTTTTTGAGAAGCAAAACTCATAAACGGTAAAGCTGTTTTTGGATTGCAATGATAACCATCTGCATAGACGGAATGTGGCACATAATAAGCAATCATACCATACTGAATGCCTTCTTCAAAACCTGTTGGTAAATTAGTTTTAATCACCTTTCGTAAGCGTTTCAGAGCATCTTGACGCTCTTCAGGAACTTGATTGATGTAATCTTCCGGGGATTTAGCCTCGTATTGCATAGTTCGATTGATTTAACTTTCCTAAAGTTAGCAAAATTTTGCCCTTATCTTATCGACGATGGTTTGGGCTAATTTTATATTACTTTCAATAGTCCAACCAGCAACATGTGGTGTGAGTAAAACGTTTTCCGCCTTAATTAAATATTGAAAAGCTTCAGGCATGTCATTGGACGTAAACAGATGTTCGAAGGAGGTTTTTTCATACTCTAAAACATCGAGCGCAGCTCCTAAAATTTTTCCCGATTTTAAAGCTTCCACTAAATCTTTAGTGACCACACTTTTTCCACGAGCGGTATTTATCAACCAAAAGGGTTTGTTAAACTTATGGATGAACTCTGAATTCACCATATTTACTGTCAATGAAGTTTGCGGTGTGTGGAGACTTAAAACATCTGCTTTATCTTGCAGTTCTTCTAGAGAAACTTGCCTGGCATTGGCATCTTCAACCTTATCTTTAATGTCATAACAAAGCACTTCAACATCAAAACCTTTTAATTTTTTCCAAACATACTTTCTAATTGCCATAGACCTTG
>CAYMDB010000448.1:0-2354 GCA_964388865.1 uncultured Flavobacteriaceae bacterium | reverse complement strand
TCGATTTTTCAACATCCTGATTTTCAATAACTCAATTTGACGTTAGTCGAGATTCCAAGACATTCAGACAACAATTTAAATACTGACTAAACATATGAAAAATAGCATTATCACCCTCGTCGCTCTACTTTCACTAACATCGCTAGTAGCGCAAACTTATATCACCAATACGACCATTGTAGATGTAGAAAACCAGAAACTAATTCCAAATCAAACCGTCACTATTACTGATGATTTAATTAGCAATATTAAAGCAAGTAAAAAAGTAAAACTTCCTGAAAACGCGAGTATTATTGATGGTGCCGGAAAATACCTCATCCCAGGATTGACCGATGCACACATCCATTTTGCTCAAAATGGCGGCTTGTACACACGTCCGGATGTGATTGATTTAAGAGCGTTTAGTTCCTTCGAAAACGAAATTCAATTGACCAAAAACGATACGGAGCAAAAGCTCTTGCGTTATCTAAAGCAAGGGATTACGAATGTGATTGACGTGGGTTCTAACTTTAATTTTTTAGAGCAGCGCAATGATTTTACAACAAACGATTCGCTGCCATCCATATTTATTACGGGTCCATTATTAACTACGTATAAACCAAAAGTCTACGAAAGTTATCCTGAAGCTAAGCCTTTCATTCTCACTAAAACCATAGAAGAAGGTATTAACGGTGTGCAAAGACAACTGCCTTACAATCCAGATTTTATTAAAATTTGGTATATCGCAGGCGCTGATGGTTTGAGTGTTGAAGAAAGTGCCAAAAAAAATCTACCCATCGTAAAAGCCATTATTAACGAAGCTCATAAAAACAATCTCAAAGTTGCTGTTCATGCCACCGAACGCATTACAGCACAATTAGCTGTAGAAAACGGTGCCGATTTCCTGGTGCATTTTATAGACAACGAAATCTTAAAGGATGATTTTGTTCAACTTATGAAGAAAAATAAAACAGTTCTGATTCCAACCTTAATTGTTCCTTCAGGCTATAACAACACCTTTGCACAAACCCTAAGTTTTTCTGCACACGAGCTTCAACATGCCGACCCCTATCAGCTGGGTTCTTTATTAGACCTCAAACATTTGGCCGATACCACATTGGTTAACAATTATAAAAATATGAGGATGGCGCAGTCCGCCAGAAGTAAAACTTCAGATTCCATTGCCATGGTTAACACCAAAATACTCGCAGATGCCGGCGTTTTATTAGCCACCGGAACCGATGCTGGTAATATTGGAACACTTCACGCTTCCTCTTATTTATCCGAATTACAGGCCATGAGACAAAGCGGTATGAGCACTTGGCAAATACTTACGGCCTCTACCCTAAACGGTGCTAAAATTTTGGAAAAACAAGATGAATTTGGGACTGTAAGTACTGGTAAAAAAGCGAATTTGGTCTTGTTAAATGCCAATCCGGTAGAAAATATTGATAACATTATTAAAGTTAACCGCGTTATCAATAACGGCAAAGTAATTAATCCTGAAAAACTGCTGAATGACACACCTGCCGACTTAGCCCAACGCCAATTAAACGCCTACAATTTAAGAGATATCGAGGCCTTTTTAGAACCCTATGCCGAAGATGTAGAGATTTACACGTTCCCCGAAAAACTGCAAGTAAAAGGTAAAGAAGCCATGAGAGCCATGTATACACCGATGTTTGCAAACACACCTAATTTACACTGTGAATTGGTGAACAGAATTGTTCAGGGCAACACGGTTATAGATCAGGAAAGCGTGCAAGTTGGAAATCAAGTTGTAGAGGCCATCGCCGTTTATCATATTGAAGGTGGCAAGATCAAAAAAGTATATTTTATTCAATAATAATCAAATTTTTAAATCATTAACATTATGAAAACAAACATTATCTTACTAAGCATTTTCATCAGCCTACTTTTTAGCTGCAATGAAAAACCAGAAACGACAACAACCTCTAAATCTGAAACAAAATCTAGCTATTTTGATTATTCTAGTAGCGAAGACCAATTAACCGGTGGCATCAACATGATTCCTATTGAAACACCAAAAGGCACCTTTAATGTGTATACCAAACGCATGGGCAACAACCCTAAAATGCGCGTTTTACTGCTTCATGGCGGTCCCGGTGGTACGCACGAAGCGTTTATGAATTTTGACGGCTATTTGCCCAATGAAGAAATTGAATATATTTATTACGATCAGCTCGATTCTTATTACAGCGATAAACCCAATGACCCTTCGCTTTGGACTACCGAACATTTTGTGGAAGAAGTAGAACAAGTTCGAAAAGCTTTAAACCTCAATAAAGATAATTTTTACTTGTTATGCCAATCTTGGGGTGGCATTTTTGCTTTGGAATATGGATTGAACTATC
>CAYMDB010000447.1:0-2360 GCA_964388865.1 uncultured Flavobacteriaceae bacterium | reverse complement strand
TAGAGCGGATAACGCGGCCTAAACTTTTACCCTAATAAAAAGTTTAGGAACGCCCAAAGCTTTCTCGTAATCCTGGTCATAAACATATAAATGCCTTTTAATTTTTACGCATATTATTAAAAGAGTTAGCATCTATGCATTTAATAGAAACTTCACTTTGTCTATTCCTTATATAGGTATATCTTTGTGGACGAAATTTGATACTACATATAATGATTAAAATTACTCTACCAGATGGTTCGGTTAGATCTTTTGACAAAGCTGTGACTCCGCATGAAGTGGCTGTTGACATTAGCGAAGGATTTGCGCGTAATGTGATTTCGGCAAAATTTAATGATACAGTTGTTGAAACCACCACTCCATTAACCACCGATGGTAGCCTTGTTTTATATACCTTTAAAGATGATGCTGGTAAAAAAGCGTTTTGGCATTCTTCTGCCCATGTTTTAGCGCAGGCTCTTGAGGAATTATATCCTGGTGTAAAGTTATGGGTTGGCCCAGCTATTGAAAATGGATTCTATTATGATGTAGATTTAGGCGAGGGCACAATTTCTGAAAAAGACTTTAAGGCTATTGAAAACAAAATGTTAGAGATAGCGCGAGGTAAATTTGATTTTAAAATGCGTGATGTCTCAAAGGCAGCAGCGCTTTCTTATTATTACGGCAAAAACGATTACAAGGTTGATCTTATTGAAAATCTTGAAGACGGGACGATAAGTTTCTGTGATCATTCTACATTTACAGATTTATGTAGAGGCGGACACATACCTAATACTGGCATCATAAAAGCTGTAAAAATATTGAGTGTTGCTGGTGCTTATTATAAAGGTGACGAAAAAAACAAGCAGCTCACCAGAGTTTATGGAATTTCGTTTCCGAAACAAAAAGAACTTACCGAATATTTAGAACTTTTAGAAGAAGCTAAAAAACGGGATCATAGAAAACTAGGTAAAGCGTTGGAGCTTTTTACATTTTCTCAAAAAGTTGGACAAGGTTTGCCGCTTTGGTTACCTAAAGGAGCTGCTTTGCGTGAGCGTTTGGAAAACTTTTTAAAGGCCGCACAGAAAAAAGCGGGTTATGATATGGTAGTAACACCCCATATTGGTCAGAAAGAATTGTATGTTACTTCTGGTCACTATGCTAAATATGGAGAAGACAGTTTTCAACCGATTACCACTCCTGCAGAAGGAGAGGAATTTTTGTTGAAACCTATGAATTGTCCGCATCACTGCGAAATTTATAACAGTAAGCCTTTTTCTTATAAAGAATTACCTAAGCGATATGCCGAATTTGGCACCGTATATAGATATGAACAAAGTGGTGAGCTTCACGGATTAACACGTGTAAGAGGTTTTACTCAAGATGATGCCCATATTTTTTGTACACCAGATCAACTTGATAAAGAGTTTAAGGATGTCATAGATTTAGTATTGTATGTATTCGGTTCTTTGGGATTTGAAAATTTTACAGCCCAGGTCTCTTTGAGAGATCCTGAGCAACCAGAAAAATATATCGGCAGTGATGCGAATTGGAAAAAAGCAGAAGATGCGATTTTAAACGCGGCCATTGATAAAGGTTTAAATTATGTTGTTGTAAAAGGTGAAGCCGCTTTTTATGGTCCGAAGTTAGATTTTATGGTGAAAGATGCTTTGGGGCGTCAATGGCAATTGGGAACAATTCAAGTGGATTACAACTTACCTGAACGTTTTGACCTTACTTATAAAGGAAGTGATAACGAGATGCATCGACCTGTGATGATTCATCGTGCACCGTTTGGTAGTATGGAACGTTTTATTGCTATATTATTAGAGCATACTGGCGGAAATTTCCCACTTTGGCTCATGCCAGAACAGGCAATTGTGCTCTCTGTAAGCGAGAAATATGAAAAATACGCTGAAAAAGTTTTAAATTTGCTAGAAAATGACGAGATTCGCGCCCTCGTTGACAATAGAAACGAAACTGTAGGTAAGAAAATTCGGGAGGCAGAAATGCAAAAATACCCTTATATGATTATCGTTGGTGAGCAAGAAGAAAACGACAATACAGTAACGGTGCGCCAACATGGTGGTGAGGATCTTGGCACAATTAGTGCACAACAATTCATAACTATCGTTAAAGAAAAGGTTAATGAAAGTTTAAAGACTTTTAAAAAAAATAATGTTTAATTAAAATACTTAAGCCATAGCAATACGTAGAAGCAGAAAGAATTATAGTAGAAGAGTAGTCCAAGAGGACCAACACAAAATTAATTCTAAGATTAGAGCTGAAGAAGTTCGACTTGTTGGAGATAATGTAGAGATGGGTGTATATCCCACTAAACAGGCTCTCGGCATAGCAGATGAACAGGGTCTAGATCTTGT
>CAYMDB010000446.1:0-2383 GCA_964388865.1 uncultured Flavobacteriaceae bacterium | reverse complement strand
TGCTATAACTATTATTAAAATAACTATTCCGATTAAAATCGGTAATCCAATTTTTGGTAATTTATCCATTTTTCAATTTTTATATTAATCCGTTATACTTTCTTATAAACCACTCAGCGGCAAGGCTTAATGCCAATAGTCCAAGTAGATATTTCCAATCGATCAAAGGTACAATTTTTTTAGTGCTTTTTTGCATTGTTTTGTACCTGATATCGCTAAGTAGTGCTTCAATGAGTCTTTTAGGTTCAGAACTAAAAAAAGCTTCACCTTCGCTATTTTGTGCAACAGCTTTTAACTTGTCAATGTCAGCATTTAAAAATTGCTGTTCTACATTGTATTCTAAAATTTGAAAACTACCCGAAGCGGAAACAGCCTCAGAATTATGCTTGATTGTAAAATCGTAGTTTCCAGCGTCTATACCACTGAGGTCAACACCATAATTACCATCATTAAGTAAAAGTGGCACTTCTTTAGTTTCATTATTCGTTTTATTCTTTAAAAGAATACTTAAAGAGGCTTTAGCATCAAATTCGTAATTTTTGTTGAAGTACTGCGCTTTAATGCTTACGTCGTCATTTCCGTTATAAAAGGATTTGTAATCGATATTGATACGTTGGCGTTTTTTATTGGAACTTAAATATTGAACCAGTTTATTCATAAAGTTATCGAAATCCGCGAAGCTTTCCGTCTCTAAAAAATTTTGTGCTCGCCAGCGCCATAAGCCTTCACCTAATAATAGAGCGTGTTTTGTATTATCGATTTCAAAAGTTGATAATAAAGGGACATCCGTTACAATACCATTGACTGATTTGTAAAGAATGACATCGTGTGGCACTAAAAATTTTAAGGATCCAAACTCAGATTTGAGTGGTGGATAATCGTTAAAATTAATGTTATCTACAATGAAGGTATTATAATTTCTATTGAGTACAGGTTGATAATCCTCAGTTTGATTGGTAAGGTTTTGCTTGAAATAGTCTTGAGAATTATTTAGCAGGTTCCAGTTTGTTGTTGCTCCTGTAATGATAAACGTATTGAGCTTTTGACCCTTGATTTCTTGCAATACCTTATTAAAGCTATTATTGGGTTGATACACTATAGCTAATTGAAAATCATTGAGTTGATTTAAATAATCTGAAGGTTTTATGATAGTTACACGGCGTTGCTCGTTCGTTTCAATAGCCTTTTTTAAAGCACCTAAATCGGGATGCAAACGTTCTGACACTAACGCTATGTTTGTTTTTTGATCGATGACTTCAACGCCAAAATTATTACTATTATTTACGGTATTCTTTTCATTTGGCAGTGCTTCCAATTCCACACGATAAGTTTTTACGCCAACACTGTTTGCATTTAAGGTGGTATTTACAATTTGGGATGTTTTTGAAGCGTCAAACTCAAGCGTTTTTCTGAACACAACAGCATTACCTGATAAAATCTTCAATTCTGTTTTCACAGCTTCGGTGCCCCTATAGTTGGTGATAATTTCAATAGGAAATTTATTCTTTAAAAACACATACCTGTTAACGTTGAGTTGTTTTATACTTAAATCTGAATACACAGTAGAGTCCCCCAAAATTATAGGATAAATAGCTTGCTTTACATCTTTGGCTACATAGCTGTAATCAGAGCCGTAAGTTTGATTGCCATCGGTTAATAGAACAATTGGCGCTGTTTGGTTGGCAAAAACCTCTGAAAATTGTTTTAAAGCTTGCGAGATATTTGATTGTCGGGCTTTGAAATCTAGATCTTCTGATTGGCTAAGCGATTTTCCAAAACTGTAGGTTTGAAGGTTAAAGCGCTTATTAAGTTCCGAATTAGTTTTTAAAGTTTTGAGAATTTGAGTCGCACTTCCATCTTGCTTTAAATAGGAAATGGATTCTGAATTGTCCACCGCAATAACTAAGGTAGGTTTTTCATTGTAATAACTGAAGGATTCTAACTTCGGATTGATGAGCAAAAGTAGTAAGCTCAAAATAGAAATGGTTCTTAGCGCCGTTAGTCCGAATTTGAGTCTTGGGTTTAATTTCGACTTATACACATACTGAAACAGCGCTAATAAAAGCGCTGTTATTGCAGCCAAGACTATATATAAGATGGTATAGGTTTGCATTTGAAGTTAGAGACGAATTTTCTATTCAAAACGAATCTATTAGGATCTATTTAGGTTAACATGCCACCATCGACATTTAAGGTTTGACCTGTAACATAAGCGCTTAGGTCACTTGCTAAAAAGACACAAGCGTTGGCGATATCTTCAGGGGTTCCGCCTCGTTTTAATGGAATGGCATTTCTCCAGCCTTTAACAGTTTCTTCGTCTAATTTTGCGGTCATTTCAGTTTCAATAAAACCAGGAGTAACAACATTACATCTTATATTTCTA
>CAYMDB010000445.1:0-2393 GCA_964388865.1 uncultured Flavobacteriaceae bacterium | reverse complement strand
TTAAGGATTTACTTTCGGCAAAAGCCACTTTTCTATTAAACTGCGTATTAATTTTTATACCCACACTCACACTTCTGTAACTATCAGATTTAAATGGATCGGCAGTAGCAGAGGACAAGACCAAATAGCTTCTGTCTTCATCGGGATAGTTAGATATTTGAGCATCAAAAACGTGAGTCTGATTGCTATGGCTTATCGCATTCAAAACTTTTAAAGACACCCAGCGTCTGCAGTAATGCTCGTCGGTTTCGTTGGCATGTGGCGACTGTTGTTTTGATAAATGTAACTCTTTATTAAGCTGAAAATCATTACTGCCTTTCTGATGAGAAAATCTTAGAAAAAACAAACCTTTAAGATTAAAATCCTTGGGTAAAATATTGGTTAATCGCTGATAAATGGACTCGGGTGAGGCATTAAAATTTCCAATTATAGATTCAAAATCTTCAGCTTTAAAGGACTTTTTAGAGAACAATTCTTTTAAATCTGAAACCAATTGCGCTCTCGGAATAATTAAAGCACCAGCAAAATAAGACGCGTAAAAATTATTTAATACCTGATCAAAGTTTTCAAATTTAATCCACGAAAACGTGTACAAACGCTCGGTAATATTGAGATAGTTATAGGCAATTTCTTTCGCATAAATAAAGGTTCTTTGAGCATCATCTATATGCTTGGTCAGCAAAAGTGTTTGAGTCTTTGGCACAAAAATAGAACGCAAATTATCGAGCTCTGTATGCGCTGCTAACTCCGTGGTGTTAATATTGTAACCGTATTCTTCGACTAAAATATCTTCTAATTCCGAAGCATTAAGCGCTTGGGTTAAATCAACCTGATAGGTTTTTGCAAAAGCGATCACCGCCTGCTCTAAATCATCAAAATAATTATTGTTTGCTTCCTGAAAGGATCTTACCGAAGCCAAGTAAAAGCTCTCCTTACTGAAATTATAATTTTTTGCAATTTCAATAATGGTACTTATAAAGGCCGTGACTTTCGCTGGAGCATTAGAAATGATGTCGATTAAGGTGCTTTCTTGAATCCCAAATAGTTCTAACGGAATTTCTTTTAAGAGCTTTGATTGTAAAATCTCACCGATTGGAGCTAGGTTTTTATCCAGCTTAAGAGAGACCATTTCGTCATATGGTATTTCCAAACATTCAGATAATAAAGCTATTTTATCAGGTTTAGGATATTTTTTTCCCTTTTCTATTTCGTTTAAATACGATTTTGAAAGTCCAGATAATTTTGAAAGTCCAAACAGCGAAAGCTCTTTATCTGTGCGGATTTGCTTCAGCTTTAAACCAAATATTAATTTAATATAATCTTGTTCCATAACTACAAATATAACACTATTTGCGAACTTAAATAAATAGCGAATAAAAATATTTAGCGAACGTTCGCTTGTTTTTTAAAAAATAGATTGTAACATTGTCTCATCTAAACATAAAAGCATGAACACATCAGTATCAACACCACAAAAAATGAAATTCGCACCAGAGGTGACCAATTTCTATCCCGAACTTTTAACGGACGAGGCTTTAGACTTTCTGGCGGCACTACAAGAAAAATTCAATGCGTCGCGTTTAGCACTGTTAGCGCAAAGAGAAAAACAACAAGCCGTTTTCGATAAGGGTGGTTTTCCATCGTTTCCCTCAGAAACAAAAGCTATTAGGGAGTCCGATTGGTCGGCGGCACCAATTCCAGACGATTTATTAGACCGTCGTGTAGAGATTACCGGACCTGTAGATCGTAAAATGGTCATTAATGCATTAAATTCAGGCGCCAAAATATTTATGGCCGACTTTGAAGATAGCAATGCACCAAGTTGGAAAAATACTTTGGAAGGTCAACAAAACCTCATGGATGCCAATGATAAAACCATAGCGTTGATTGATGAGGCAAGAGGAAAACACTACAAGTTGAATAAGGAAATCGCCGTACTTTTAGTAAGACCAAGAGGTTTGCACTTAAATGAACGTCATGTTTTGGTGAATGATGAAGAAATGTCGGCGTCTTTGTTTGACTTCGGAATGTATGTGTTTCACAACAGTAAAACTTTATTAGAACAAGATACAGCACCTTATTTCTATCTGCCAAAATTAGAGCATTATCTTGAAGCCCGATGGTGGAATGACGTGTTTACCTTTGCTCAAGATTATTTAGATCTGCCACAGGGTACTTTTAAAGCCACTTTGCTAATTGAGACGATAACCGCAAGTTTTCAATTAGATGAATTAATCTATGAACTCAAAGATCATATCGTCGGTTTAAATTGTGGTCGGTGGGATTATATCTTTTCATACATCAAAAAGTTTAGAAATCATGAGGGATTTGTAGTTCCAAATAGAGATCAAGTGACAATGACCACACCATTTATGGCGTCTTACTCCAACCTA
>CAYMDB010000444.1:0-2399 GCA_964388865.1 uncultured Flavobacteriaceae bacterium | reverse complement strand
TACAAAGCCATTTTTGCAGCTAATTCTGATATTCTAAAGAATCCTGATGTGATTCATCCAGATCAAGAATTGATTATTCCGAATCTTTAATTAGCATCTTATCTATTTCTGTCACATTGAGCATTACTTGAAATGAAAATCTATTTTCATTTCAAGTAACTTGTGAAACAAAACGAAATGCTTCGAAATTAAGTATTTAAGTTTCTCGACTACGCTCGAAATGACAGTTTTTTAAATTTTATAACATCCCTTTTATTTCAAAATAATTTCATTAGCCAATTTCAACAAAGTTTCAAGTTGCTCGGCAATACTTAAATCTGAATTATCAATTTCTATGGCATCCTCTGCTTTTAACAAAGGTGAATCCTCTCGTGTAGAATCTATGTGGTCTCTGGTTGTTACATTTTCTAAAACAGCCTCGTAACTCAAATCATGCCCAGCATCGACTAATTCTTTAAAGCGTCTTTTGGCTCTAGTTTTTGCCGAAGCGGTCATAAATATTTTCAATTCTGCTTCCGGAAAAACAACGGTACCAATATCTCTACCGTCCATTACAATTCCTTTATCTTTTCCCATTAATTGTTGCTGTTCTACCAATTTTCGTCTTATTTCAGATAAAGTGGCCACAGGACTAACAAATTTTGAAACGTTTAAGGTTCTAATTTCAGCTTCAATATTTTTTTCATTTAAATACACTTCGGCGAAACCGAGATCTTTATTGAACTTAAAATTAATATTGATTTCTGCTAAACGTTTGATAAGGGCTTCAGAATGAAAAAATCCATCACCGATTAACTTCTGCTCTAAGGCAAAATAGGTAACCGCTCTATACATAGCACCCGTATCTACATAGACATAGTTTAATTCTTTGGCCAATTGTTTGGCTACTGTACTTTTTCCGGTGGATGAAAATCCGTCTATGGCAATCACTATCTTTTTCATTATCTTAAATCTATTTGAAGTCCGAAAAAACTGGTATTAGAAGCACTGGTATATCTAGCATGTGTGTAACTAAAACGCATTTTATTGATTTTAATTCCTACACCTACTGAGAGTCCTGAGAAATTTCGCTGATCTACAATTCTTAATTCCTCGGCGCGCCTAAAATTATAACCCAGTCTTATGTTGAAGCCGCCCTGAGGAAACAATTCCGCTCCTAAAATAAGATGCCGTAAGCCTTTGTTAAAAAAACTGAGTTCCTCGGCTGTCTGATTTCCATCTAAGTCGGTTGTAGCTCTTGCCGGATTAGCCACTCCAATAGGCCATTTTTGTAAATTCTCTAAGGTTAAGTGCCAACGTAAAGGCACATTTTCTAAAGTTTGGGACATTCCAAAGTTGACCTCTAAAGGCAGAGGTTCATTTTGTCCGGCATAGGTTGTAAACTGTGTTCCGATGTTTCTTACAGTCAGAGCCGCATGAAAATCTAAATCCTCATTGATATACATGGCGCCAAAATCTATGGCTCCACCAATAGAATTATATTGCTCTAAGGCCGAAGTTATAATTTTTAAATTTGCACCGATATAAAAATCAGTAAAAGGAATGTTGTAATTATAACCCGCTGATATGGCTGTTTCGTTACCACTAAAAGTTCCAGTTGAGACGCCATTGAGATCATAACCATCAAAAGTCCCATAGTTGATATAGGTCACCCCAAAATGAAAGGTTTGCAAATGCCTATCCCAAGTGTAGGCATAAGCTGCTGTGCCGTAACTTATACCACCTAAATAGCTCGAGTAATTTACGGCGAGCTGATTGCCCATTTTATAGTTAATTGAAGCCGGATTGTATAGCGCCTCTGTAACATCGTGATCAAAATTAGTAATAGTTTTTCCGCCGAGTGCTGCTTGACGTGGAGAGGACACTAAATTAAGAAATTGATAGGTAGACTCTCCTCCCAATTGAGCAAACACAGGCAGCGCAAAAAGCACAAAACATAAGGTGGAGATCCTCTCAATCATAGATTTTGCAAAATAACTAAATCTATATTAAAACGGTGATAAGTTTTTTTTATTTTTTGAGGGTATTGTTTTCTATTTCAGCTGAAGTTTTTGACCAATTTTTAAAAGATTACTCGATAAGCCATTTAAAGTTTTAAGTGCTTCAACCGATGTGCCTGTTTTTTTTGCTATGCTGTACAACGTATCGCCGTCAGCTACAACCCAAACTGATGTTTCCTTAGGTTCGTCTTTTGATTCAGTCGTTGACACACGAAGTTTTTGCCCCACCTTAATGAGGTTTGAATTTAAATTGTTAAGACGTTTTAATTCATCTAAGCTTAATTGATAACGTTTGGCAAGACTAAATAAGGTTTCATCTTTTTTTACGGTATGAAAACTAATCACCTTATCGTCAGCTTCAATTTCAGTTGGGCTATTCTCGTCAATTTGCGCGTCTGC
>CAYMDB010000443.1:0-2426 GCA_964388865.1 uncultured Flavobacteriaceae bacterium | reverse complement strand
TGTAATGGTCTCCCATATCTACAGCTGTTGTTTTTTGAGATGTGGCATCACTTCCAGCTTCAGGTTCACTCAAACAAAAGGCACCAATATGTTCGCCTGTAGCTAACTTTTTAAGATATTTTTGTTTTTGTTCTTCGCTACCGTAGGCTTCAAGACCATAACATACAAGAGAATTATTAACAGAAACCATGACCGATGCAGAGGCATCAATTTTAGACAATTCTTCCATAATTAACACGTATGAAATGGTGTCCATACCACTTCCACCATACTTAGGATCGACCATGATGCCCATAAAACCGAGCTCACCCATTTTACGAACTAACTCATTCGGAAATGTTTGTGCATTATCGCGCTCAATAACACCCGGAAGTAATTCCGTTTGTGCGAAATCTCGAGCAGCGTCTCTAATCATTAAGTGTTCTTCTGTTAGGCTAAAGTCCATATGTGTAGTAATTATTAATTCTTTAAAAAATTCATGCAAAGATAATCGTTTATTGTGTTATTTTCAATGGATAATATTATTTTTACTAATATGATAATATCAAATTATAATGTTGTTGCGGTGATGTCTGGAACGTCTTTAGACGGTATCGATATTATTTACGCCAGCTATTCTTTAAACTCTACTTGGAATTTTAAGATTAAGTATTCCGAAACTTTTGGGTATTCCAAACACTGGAAGGAGATTTTAAAAGATTTGGTAAATCGGTCAACGGAAGAATTGAAATCTATAGATGAACGATATTCCGCATATTTAGGAAACGTCATCTCAGATTTTATTACGAAAAATAATATTGAAGCGATAGATTTTGTAGCTTCTCATGGCCATACCGCCCTGCATCAACCTCAAGTCGGAAGAACCTATCAAATAGGAAATCGGCAGATTTTAGCCGATACCTTAAATAAGAAAGTGATTTGCGATTTTAGAGTTCAAGATGTTGAATTGGGCGGTCAGGGTGCGCCTTTGGTGCCTATTGGCGATCGGTTGTTGTTTTATGACTTTGATTATTGTTTGAATCTGGGCGGCTTTGCGAACATTTCTTATGAACTTTATTCAGAACGGATTGCCTATGATATTTGTCCTGTAAATATTGTTTTGAATTATTATGTATCTCAATTAAACTTAGTTTATGATGCCGAAGGACAATTAGCCTCACAAGGCAAAGTTTGTAATGATTTGCTTAAGCAATTAAATAAACTTTCGTACTACCGTGAGCAACCACCCAAATCTTTAGGTTTAGAATGGGTAGAGCTTCATATGTTTCCTCTTATTGATAGCTTCAAATTAAAAATGGTTGATATATTGCGAACTTATGTTGAACATGTTGCATTTCAAATTTCGAAAGTTTTAGACGAAAACAGGCAAACGATGTTAGTAACAGGTGGTGGCGTTTATAACGACTTTCTTATGTCACGATTGCAAACTTTTTCAAAAATAAAAATTGTAAAACCTGAAAAGAACATCATTGAATTTAAAGAGGCCTTAATTTTTGGACTTTTAGCGGTATTAAAAGAACGAGACGAAGTGAACTGTCTTAAGAGCGTCACAGGTGCAAAATGCGACCATTCCTCTGGAAAAATTTTAATTTCTAAAATTAATTATTAATTCACTTTTTAGGTTTGTTAGTTTTTTATATTTGTTACCGTTATTTAAATACAACTTAAATTGATAAAAGAATTACTTCAGAAGTACGAAGATAAATCTCCAGAAATAGTGTTCCATTGGAATGATCCCGAAACAGAGGCCGAAGGTTGGACGGTAATCAACTCTTTAAGAGGAGGTGCTGCTGGCGGTGGCACGCGTATGCGAAAAGGTCTCGATAGAAACGAAGTATTGTCGCTTGCAAAAACCATGGAGGTAAAATTTACCGTATCTGGTCCTCCTATTGGCGGTGCAAAATCAGGTATAAATTTTGACCCGCAAGATCCAAGAAAAAAAGGAGTTTTAGAACGTTGGTATGCTGTGGTTTCACCTTTACTAAAAAGCTATTACGGTACCGGCGGTGATTTAAATGTCGATGAAATCCATGAAGTCATTCCCATTACAGAAGAAAGTGGTGTTTGGCATCCGCAAGAAGGTGTTTTTGAAGGTCATTTTAAACCCACAATAGCCGATAAGATCAATAGAATAGGACAGTTGAGACACGGCGTTATAAAGGTGATTGAAGACCCGAAATACTCTCCAAATGTGAGTAGAAAATATACTGTTGCCGATATGATTACAGGCTATGGTGTTGCTATTGCTGCAAAACACTTTTATAGTATACGAAAAGACTCCATAAAGGGAAAACGCGTTGTTGTGCAAGGTTTTGGTAACGTTGGTGCGGCTGCGGCCTTTTATTTTGCGCAAATGGGAGCAAAAGTAGTGGGTATTATAGACCGCGCTGGTGGCTTAATAAATGCTGAAGGCTTTTCTTGTGAAG
>CAYMDB010000442.1:0-2446 GCA_964388865.1 uncultured Flavobacteriaceae bacterium | reverse complement strand
AAAAGCTGCTTTGCCTCCGTGTCAAGCATTTTTTCAGTTCTATGTGGCTAACGGTAAACTATCTTGTCAGCTCTACCAACGTAGTGCAGACATCTTTTTAGGAGTTCCGTTTAACATTGCCTCTTATGCGTTACTCACCATGATGATGGCGCAGGTTTGCGGTTTTGAAGCTGGCGATTTTATTCACACCTTCGGCGATGCTCATATTTACAACAACCATAAGGAGCAATTGGAATTGCAATTATCAAGAGCACCAAGACCGCTTCCAAAAATGATTCTTAACCCAGAGGTAAAGGATATCTTCGAGTTTAAATTTGAAGATTTTACACTCGTCGACTACAATCCGCATCCACACATTAAAGGTGTTGTGGCTGTATAAGTATTGCATTGTGTCAAACTAAAAAGCGTCTAAAAATAAATTTGGACGCTCTTTTTAATGTCTTTTCTCTGAGAAGTTCTCTACAAGTTTATCACACTATTCTCTGCACCCGCAAAGTCGCTCCAAGCATAAGCATCTGCTTCCTCGTCATTGATGTAAGATTCTCCATCAATTAAGTATCTAAACTCATAAGAATTTTCACTTGGTAAATCTACAGATCCTTTAAAGGTTCCGTTTTTTAATTTCTTTAATTTGGTAGCTTTTTTAGTATTCCACTCGTTAAAGCTTCCAACAACTGCTACACTCTTTGCCTCTTCTGCAGGGACAGAAAATGTTACCTTACAAACCGGCTTACTTTTTAAATACTGCTTTTTAATTGCCATAATACTATTTTATTAATCTGGACAAAAATAAAAAAGAAAAATCCATAATATTTAGATTAAATTCTTTAAAACTAAAGAATTATCAATTTCATAAAATAGAGTTTACTTTTTGTTTAAGTCCGCAAAATATAAGCACCTATTCTAAGAGATTAACAACGCTAATTTTCAGGTCTTTAGCCTTATTATTTTCGATATCGTTTGCGTAAGACGTCCTATTAAAACTACAAGGATTGGTAGGGCCATTTGACAAAAAATAGGTATCTTTATACTACAATATTAACCATATGTTCAGCAAGAAAAAACAGTCTAAAAGCATAGACAAAGACCAGTTAGAGCTTCTTGAAAATGCTCATAAACGCATCAATCAGAAAAAACGTCTGTACATTCACTTTGTCCTGTTTTTAATTGGCGCTGTATTTATAATATTGGCAAACACCGTTTTAGGAATCGGCAAAGACTTTACTCCTGGTGGTATTGATTGGTTTGTTTATGTCGTTGTTGCTTGGCTATTCCTTTTTATTTATCACTTTGTTAGTGTCTTTATTACGTATAAATTTATGGGTAAAGCCTGGGAAAAAGAACAACTCGATAAATTAGTGAATCAACAGCAAAAGCGCATCGACGAGATCAAGCAAAATATTTTGAAGGAGGAAACTAAAATAGCCCAAACTCAAGTTGATAACGAAACGAAAACTGAAAGGGGCGCTTCAGAAAAAAAAAACTCCAATGAATTAACCATTATCGTCGCTGCTGGTGAGGATAACGGTATTGGAAAAGATAACGACCTCATCTGGCATTTGGCAGACGACCTAAAACGTTTTAAAACATTAACTAGTGGTCATCACATGATTATGGGTAGAAAGACCTTTGAAAGTTTTCCTAAACCCTTACCCAACAGAACCCATATTGTTATTACGCGACAAAAAGACTACAAGGTTCCGAGTGGTGTTATTGTGGTTAACTCCTTAGATGATGCCATTGATGCAGCCCGATATGACAAACAAGCCTTTATTATAGGTGGAGGTGAAATTTATAAACAGGCCATGCCTCTAGTTCAAAAGTTAGAAATTACGCGCGTACATGAAAGCTTTGAACATGCCGATACTTTCTTCCCTGAAATAGATACCACAGTGTGGAAAGAAGTGACTAAAACAACTCATAAAGCTGATGAGCATCATGCCTATCCCTTTTCATTTATTACCTACATAAGAAAGTAAAACGGCTGTGTTCCTTTTATATCTTCTTTTAACTAGCTTTGCAGCATGATAAAAGCGATACAACTTCGCATTAATTTGCAAGAAGAAAAACAGTCCGATAGTCTGCTCCTAAAAGCAGCGCACTATCTGGGCATAAAGGCTTCTGAAATTTCTGGAATTAAGGTTCTAAGAAAATCTATCGATGCACGTAAACCACTTATCATGTTTAACTACAAGATTGAGGTTTATATTAACGAGCCACTTCCGGAAACGTCGGACTATACCTTTGATTACAAGGATGTGTCTCATGCGAAACCCATTCATATTATAGGTTTTGGACCCGCAGGAATGTGGGCAGCTTTGCGTTGTATAGAATTGGGGTTTAAACCTATAGTTTTAGAACGGGGTAAAAATGTGCAAGACCGTCGGCGCGATTTAAAAGCCATCAATCAAGATCATATCGTCAATGAAGATTCTAATTATTGTTT
>CAYMDB010000441.1:0-2449 GCA_964388865.1 uncultured Flavobacteriaceae bacterium | reverse complement strand
GGTTTGCTTTTCGGAAGAAAAAGTAACTTAACCATAGCAGCGTCAGCGTTTGTTTGTTCAATGATTTTAATGGTAGCACATTGGAATTGGATGGATCCTGCCATTGCAAATTTAGAACCAGTTCTCAAAGGCTATTGGTTGATGATTCATGTTTCAGTGATTGTGGCGAGTTATGGTCCTTTTGCCATTGGTATGATTTTAGGCGTCGTGGCTCTACTACTCATGATTTTAACAAACAAAGAAAACAAAGAGCGAATGCTCATAAATATTAAGGAGCTTACCATAATCAACGAATTGGCACTTACGGTTGGTCTAATAATGTTAACCATAGGTAATTTCCTTGGTGGTATGTGGGCAAATGAAAGTTGGGGACGCTATTGGGGTTGGGATCCAAAAGAAACATGGGCTTTAATTAGCATAATGATATATGCTTTCGTAATCCATATGAGATTAGTACCCGGTTTACGTGGCCGATGGTTGTATAACTTTATGTCTATTCTAGCCTTTGCTAGTATTTTAATGACCTATTTTGGAGTCAACTTCTATTTATCTGGCCTGCATGCCTATGCAAGCGGTGATCAAATTTTAAGTTTCCAGTTTATAGCCATTACTCTTGCTGTTGTAGCTTTATTAGGATTTTTTGCTTACCGAAAATATAAGGTATATTATAAAAAGTAAAACCTTAACTATTTCTCTAAGAGATAGTTTCCTATCACTAAAGCATCAAGACCTGTAGAATAAAAACAGCGTAAGGCATCTTTGGGTGACTCTACTACAGGTTCGCCTTGAATGTTGAAACTTGTATTTAAAACGACAGGTACTCCTGTTTTTGCACCGAGTTTAAAAATTAGGCTATGGTACAGAGGATTGGTTTTTTTATTCACCGTTTGCAACCTTGCTGAACCATCTACATGCGTTATGGATGGAATGATAGCTTGCTTATCTTTTAAAACATTGCAGACTTTCAGCATAAAAGGCGCTTCCACCTCAAGATCAAAATAGTCTTTGTAAGATTCTACTAAGGCTGAAGGGGCGAAAGGTCTGTAGGCTTCTCTGTGTTTAACTTCAGCGTTTATCTTTCGCTTCATGTCTGGGTACGAAGGGTTAGCTAGTATACTTCTGCTTCCTAAGGCCCTTGGACCAATTTCCATGGCGCCTTGAAACCAACCTATAATTTTTCCTTTTTCTAATAGCGAAGCGGCCACTTCAGAAGCATCATCTACATATTGGGCTTTCAACTTGGCACCTTCAATCGCTTTTTTAATTTCGTCGTTAGTATATTTTGTGCCGATATATGGATCGTCATGTACAAAAACACGTGGATTTTTTTGCAATCCGTTGTAGAGATAGTACGCTGCACCAATGGCGGTACCATTATCTCCTGCGGCAGGCATTACATAAACATCCTTAAAAGGAGTTTCTCTAACTATTCTACCATTCATCACACTATTCAAGGAAACACCACCAGAGATAACTAAATAATCAGCTTTTGTTTTGTTGTGAAGAATATGACACATTTCAAGAACTTTATTTTCTAAGACATGTTGAAAGGCCGCAGCAGCGTTTAAATGATTATCTTTAAACTCGCCATCTTTTGCTCTAGGTTCACCAAAAATTTTCAAGAATTTTTTTGAATATAAATCTTTTGTCAAATACTGAAAGTTGAAATAAGATAAATCTACTTTTAATCCGCCTTTACTATCGACACGTATCATTTTATTTACCTCATCTTTATAAACATTAGGATTCCCCATTGGGGCTAAACCCATGGTTTTTCCTTCATCATAATTGGGCTTAAAACCGCAAAATTGGGTTACGGTTTCATAAAATGATCCCAAAGAATTTGGAAAAAAGCTTTCGCTAAATTGTTCAACAGAAATTCCATCTCCATAGCCCAACCAAGTTGTTGCCCATTCGCCAGAGCCATCAATTCCTAATAAGGCTGCCTTTTCATAAGGGGACACAAAAAAAGAACCTGCAACATGAGTTAAATGATGTTTTATAAAATGAATTTGAGGTTGCTTGCCAACTTTCCAAATTTTATTGCACCAAATTTTAAATCGACGCTGTTTGGCATAGGCGTTAACCACATGATGACCAAAAAAAGGCATAAAAAGATAAGGTCGTCTCAATAAAAAGAGGAGTTTGTTATACCAGTTAGTCGTAGGTTTAATGGATACGGCAATATGATTGATGTCAGCATAGCTAAGTCCTGCAATATCCAAACATTTCTTAATAGCAAGTTCAGGAAAGGCTTGTGTATGTTTGTCTCTGTTTAATCGCTCTTCTTCAATGGCTGCGATAAGTATGCCGTCTTTTACGATGCAAGCAGTTGAATCGTGAAAATAGTAGTTGAGTCCTAAAATGATCATGGTTGTTTTTTTTAAGTTAAATAACCAATAGCGTCCTAAACATTTAAAAAAGAGAAAGGGAAATTTGTTCCTCAAAG
>CAYMDB010000440.1:0-2453 GCA_964388865.1 uncultured Flavobacteriaceae bacterium | reverse complement strand
CCCTTTTTAAGTCAGTAACAACTTCCGCAATGTCTTCGGCGACCATTAAAGGACTAGGTCTGTGAAGCAAAAATAAATCTAAATAGTCTGTTTGAAGGTTTTTCAGGGACTCTTCAACAGCACATTTAATATAATCTTTGTCATAATTATAATGCTTCACCTTGTTCGGTCTTGCGGTGCCTTGAAGCTGAATCCCACATTTAGAAATCAGTTGAATCGTTTCACGGGAAATGCCAGATGACTTAAACGCCTCCCCAAATTGAGCTTCTGTAGTGTAAGCTCCGTAAATATCTGCATGGTCAAAAGTTGTGATGTTATTAGCGATACAATGATGCATCATTGCCGCCATGTCTTTTTTAGAAAATTGTTTCCCCCAGTTTCCCCAGGTCATGGTACCTGCAATTAATCGAGAATATGTCACTTTTTTTTCTTGTTATATAGGTTTTTGTGCAATTTGTGTATAAAAATACTCAAAACAGAGGGAAATTAATACTATTGTGAAGTATTTATTCAAAGACCCAAATTATGCATTTACCTTCAATGAAATCATCACTTTTTATTCTTGTTTTTTTAAGTTGTTTTTTTAACTGCTCTAAAGAAGAAATGGATGTAAACACACAATTATCTAGTATCAGCGTTAAACTAAAAAGTACCACGGGAGAGTTTGATAAGGTCTTTCTTAACATTAAAGATGTGCAGCTAAAGGTTACAGGAGATACTAACGCCCCTAGTGCTTGGAAAAGCTTAAATGCTATTAACGGTGGAACGTATAATATTTTCGACTTAAACGCAGATTCTGCCTTAATACTTGTTAATAATTTTGAAATAAACCCAACTCACATTTATGAGATTAGACTGGTGCTTGGCGAAAATAACTTTGTAGATTTAAATAATATACTTTACAATTTAAATACAACAGATCTAGGAAATTCAAATCCTTCAAACACGGTTGACATGGATCTGATTCCAAATCATTTTTACGACATTACCATAGACATAAATATCGACAAGTCCCTCAGTTTTGATGAGAACCAAAATATGATGGTCCTTAATCCAGAGTTATACACAGAAATAAGACAATTTCAATATTAATTATCCTAATCCATGATTAATAAAGTTAAAAGAGTGATACTGAGGTATTGCTCTTTCTTTTTTAAAATAGTTTGTAAGTAAGTCGACTATATCAGTTATTACAAGCGTACATATAGAACAAATTATAACATATAAAAACTATGAAATTTTTAAAATTTATGACCTTAACCAGTATTGCGCTACACGTGTTTTCTTGTAGTAATATCGATAACAACAATAGCACTGAGCGTGCAAAGCTTTCCGTAAAACTTGTTGATGAGCCTGGGGATTATCAAAACGTCTTTGTAGAAGTTACGGATTTAATGATTAAATACGATGCTGCTAATGATGATGATGAAAGTGGATGGGAATCTGTAGGATTGATTAATCCTGGGGTTTATGACTTATTAGAACTTACAGGTGGTGTGAGCTTAGAATTGGTGAACAATGCGAATATTGAAACGGGTTTAATTAAACAAATTCGATTGGTGTTAGGTGACAATAATACGGTTGTATTAGAAGGAGAAACAGAACCAAGACCGTTAAGCACTCCAAGTGCGCAGCAATCTGGATTAAAAGTTATGATTAATCAAACCATCAGTGCAGGTTATAACTACGATTTTATTCTAGATTTTGATGTCAATGAATCTATTGTAATGGCAGGTAACTCAGGAACTATTATTTTAAAACCTGTCTTGAGAGCCAATTTAGAGGTGAATTCAGGTTCTATTGCCGGAACTGTTCAGCCGATTGATATAGCCACTGAAGTTGTGGTTACTGATGGTGTATTTACAACAAGTACCTACACAAATGTTTCAGGCGATTATGTAATTATGGGACTTCCTTCGGGAATTTATACGGTAATAATTTCTCCAGATGCAACGCTACTTTTAGACCCAGTGGTTTTAGAAAATGTAGAAGTTAGTGTTGGTGAAACCACAACGCTAGACCCCATTGTTTTTGAATAAGTCTTAAAACTTCAAATTTTTCTTTAAAAAGCGCAGTATTGTTGAAATACTGCGTTTTATTTTTTAACCAATTGTTAACAGCAACTAACAAATAATTTTAACACTTTGCAGCGTTGAAAACTTACTAAAACTAGTTTTGTTCTTAAACCCTAAAAAACGATGGAAGAAGCGAATACAGTTGATATTAAATCAATTAATGAAAAGATAGAAAAAGAAAGTGCCTTTGTAGATCTTTTAACCTTAGAAATGAATAAGGTTATAGTAGGTCAAAAGCATATGGTAGAACGATTACTCATCGGCTTACTAGGACAAGGTCATATCTTACTGGAAGGTGTTCCTGGTTTGGCAAAAACCTTAGCAATTAATACCTTATCAAGAGCAATTGATGCAAGTTTTAGCAGAATTCAATTTACA
>CAYMDB010000439.1:0-2455 GCA_964388865.1 uncultured Flavobacteriaceae bacterium | reverse complement strand
GTACCAAATATTCTTTATTTTTAGATACATGTGTATTTGGAATAATATTGCTATGCGCATCACCAAAAGCAGCCGTATATAATTTGTTATTTGCTTCTCTTAACCCTTGTAACGAATTGATCATAAACACATCTTCCTTAACCGAATCTAAAAAGTTTAACATCAACGAGTCCAAAGGCGGATTAGCTCTGAAAAAAATGGCGTCAAAACCAGCAAGTGGAAGCATTTCTTTGCGCAACTTCGCTTTATTATAAAAGGCTTTTAAGGTGGCAGGCACCTTATCCATTCTGCCAATCACTTTACAAAATGCATTGGTAACGCTATTTCTTATAGTAAGGTTGGCAGGAGTGCACATGGCAACCCCGTGACCGCGTTTTACACACTCTTTAATAAGGGCTAAACTGGTGTCATTCTCAGGATCTATTTGTTCCCAGGGATACATTATAAAGCAAATATTCATTGTAACGCGCTTAATTTATTATACAGTGTTAATATTAAGTCCTTTTTACGAGCTTTAAAAATTTTAAGAATCTAAATCGAAAGTTTCTGCCGGATTTTCGTGCTCTTTATAATCTAACATATTTTCGCCATCAGCAATAATTGAACAAACGGTAGCATCACCAGTAACATTTACAACGGTTCTAAACATATCTAAAATACGATCTACTGGAAAAACAATTGCAATCCATGCCGGATTTAAGCCCACTGAACTCAACACAATAATTAGCATAACCAGACCTGCACTTGGCACCGCTGCAGACCCTATTGAGGCTAATGTTGCTGTAAGAACTACAGTTATTTGTTGCCCCAAGGTGAGATCAATCATATGCATTTGTGCCAAAAATATCACTGCAATTGCTTGGTATAAACTGGTGCCATCCATATTTACTGTCGCTCCAATTGGCAAAATAAAACTACTGATCTTTTTATCAACACCGAGATTTTCCTCTACACATTCCATGGTTACCGGAAGTGTTGCAGCACTACTTGAGGTCGAAAACGCAAGGGTTTGTGCCGGTCCCATTGCTCTAAAAAACCCCGTATAAGGAATTTTTTTAACAAACAATTTTAAAATAATCGGATAGACCACAAATATCATTAACAACAAGCCTGCTAAAACTGTCAGCGAATACCAGCTGAGGCCTTTAAAAATTTCAATGACTTTACCAATATCATTTCCTGCCATTTTACTCACGACACCAGCCAAAAGTGCAAATACAAAAAATGGGGCTGCTTGCATTACAAGGTCTACCATTTTAAGGAAAACTTCGTTAATACCATCGACTAGAGTAAGGACCGGTTGGGATTTTTCATTCGGAATAAAAAGCAAACAAACTCCAAAAAATATAGCAAAAAATATAATTTGAAGCATTAATCCGTTGTTAGACAAAGAATAGAAAAAATTACTTGGCACAATATCCACTAGGGGTTGTAAGGGAGTTACGTCTTTTCTTTCATTAGCGGTTTCCATTTTATCAGCTACAGCAGCCTCTTTAAGTTCGCTATCCGTAAGTTTAGAAATTTCTTGAGCACGTTCAAAAAACTCAGGGTCTTTTAAATAATTAATCCCATCTTTTAATTCATAGCCTTTAGAATCCGCCCAAATTTCATAGCTTATGCGGTTGTCTATTCGGCTTTGCTCATCGATGAGTTTACCAGGTTTTATGACATTTACGAGCACTAAACCGAGTGAAATAGCCAAAATAGTGGTTACTAAGTATATACCTAAGGTTTTGCCACCCATTCTTCCTAAACTAGCCGGATCGCCAATATTGGCCACGCCGCTGATGATGGAAAATAAAACTAATGGCACCGCTATCAGTTTAAGGAGGTTAATAAAAATAGTGCCGAAAGGATCGATCCAGTTAATTGTAAATTCGCTCCAACTCATTGAACTCGATACTAAAGCCCAAATAATTCCGAGAACCATTCCAATTATTATCTTCCAATGTAATGCTAGTTTCTTCATACGCTCTATTCCTGCGGAAGCAGAAATCTCAAGATTAATATTTAGTATTTAAAGTTTTAGGTTTTTATCTGCTACAAGAAATTACCATTCCTTAGACTCCTGCCGCCGTAGGAGTGTGAAATCGGCAATAACCAAAGCCGCCATAGCTTCAACAATAGGAACAGCTCTTGGAACCACACAAGGATCGTGTCTTCCCTTGCCTTGCATTTCTACTTTTTCGCCTTCGCTATTGATGGTGTCTTGCTTTTGCAAAGTGGTGGCCACAGGTTTAAACGCAACCCTAAAATAAATATCCATACCATTACTTATTCCACCTTGTACTCCACCCGACAAATTAGTTTGTGTACTTCCGTCACTATTAAATTTATCGTTGTGAAGACTTCCTAACATTTTAGAGCCTTCAAAACCGCTGCCATATTCAAAGCCTTTTACTGCGTTTATGGACAACATCGCTTTACCGAGTTCGGCATGTAATTTATCAAACAC
>CAYMDB010000438.1:0-2458 GCA_964388865.1 uncultured Flavobacteriaceae bacterium | reverse complement strand
AATAGCCACGCGAAACGAAATAACGGTTGCTCAATTAACCGCCGCTAATAGAGGACAATTATCTGAATTTTTACAAATTGGCCAGGTTTTAACCATCCCCGATAAAAGCTCAGAACTTCAAGACCTAAATACTTACTTAGTTATACGTGGTGATACAAAATTTTCTTTGGCTAAACGCTTCAACATGAGTATTGCGCAACTTGAAGAGAAAAACCCTCATATTGTTGACATGTTAATGGCAGGACATAAGCTCGACATCTCAAACACAGATTTAGCCGATGCTGAAGAAGAAAAAATAGATACCACAGCAGAGGTGAATGCTACCGAGACTGAAACGCCAAGTGAAGTTGAAGTCACCCAAATCGACACGACGCAAACATCTGTTGACCCTTCAAGTTATTACAAAGATTATGTCATTGAGCCAAAAGAAACCCTATACAGTCTATCCAAAAAAGCGGGAATGACCATGGAAGCCTTTACGGAATTAAATCCAAAACTTCGTAATGGAGTTAACAAAGGTGATATTATAAAAATGCCAATAGACCCTTCAAAAATAATGACGAATGCGCATAGCGATGTAAGTGAAGATTTGGCCAATAGTGAAGTTAAAACCATAAATAAAAATGCCGCCTTGTATTCTAATATAGAAACCTCTACCACAAAGGGACTCTATTTTTACACTCCTTTTTCAGGCGAAGAATTAAGCTCACCTGAGCTCAGGCAAGCATTGCTTGAGGCTAATTCAGAAAATCAGAAATATTTAGAATTTTTACAAGGTGCGCAAATAGCCATTGACTCGGCACTCGCCTTAAATTTAAATTTTGACATTAGCTTGATAAAATCTAGCGATAGTAAGTCGAGATTAAAAATTGAAAGCACCTACGAAAAAAATGCCATCCTCATTCCTTTTATCGAAAAAAGCTCAAGCTATCCGAGAGTTGTATCTAATGAAGCCATGTCAATTATCGATATAGAAGCTAATATGGACCCCATAAAAAATCATATTGTTTACAAAGCCATTCCAACAGTCGAGTTTCATAAATCCAAAACCTTAAATTATTTGGCAAGTAAAAATGGTCAGGTTATAGTGGTTAGTGATTTAAAAACGTCCAACGATAAAGACTTAATTTTAAATACTCTACCAAATGCTCAATTCTTAACGGTTGATAAAGCTGGTTTTTTTGAGGAAAACGGCTTAGAAAAGGCACTGAGCAGAAACAAGACTAATTACGTCATTTTAGATAGCGAAAAAACCATTGTTTTTCTCAATTCAACAACGGCATTAATGAGTAAATTATCTGATTATAAAATTCAATTGGTCATTATCAATCCATCTAATTTTCCTAAACAAAGTGAAGTTTCAGATATGAGATTTCGCGTATTGAAGCTCATGTTTCCCGCTGTGACTGAGGGTGATTTCACAAAATCTAAAAGACCTTTTGACAACAATTACAAAAAGTTATTCAATAGCAACCCAACAAAATATGCGGTATTAGGATTTGATATTACTTTAGATGTTTTGTTGAGACTCTCTCAAAATACCTCATTTGAAAACACCGTTTTAAAAACAAAATCAGAACACTCACAACTAAAATTTAATTATGATAAAACGAATGACGGAATCTATACCAACTCAGCACTAAAAATTATGCAATACAATGCAAATGAAGGTTTAATTGAGCTAAATTAAAAAGTTCATAAACCAAATTAGAAAAGCCTTACAAATCTGTTTGTTTTCTTTTGCTAACTAAACGCCGTTTATATATATTTGTTATCCCTCTATTGTGCGATTTAGCAAGATAAAATAACATTGAACTTGCTGTTCTTAATTCATGGCATCGATTTCAACTAAAGCAATTATTTATTTAATTTAATGAAAGCCAAACTGCAATGTTTTAAAAGTTATCACAAGCTATTAGCTCTTGTGTTTTTGTCTATTTGTTTCGGCTTAAATTCAGCAAGCGCACAGTGCCCTACAGTAACCAATAACTCCCAATCCTTTTGTGATATTGAGTCTATTTTAGTAGGTGATCTCGACGCTGTAGATAATGGAGGAGGCATCGTTTGGTTCGACACTCCTGTCTCAACTATTCCTCTTTCCAATACAGAAGGTCTTATAAGTGGAGAAGACTATTACGCCGATGATAACACAGGTAGCTGTGGTACAAGAACACGTATAGATGTTATTATTTATAGATCTCCAATAGGTTCAAACTTTCAAGGCATTTGTCTAGACGACCCGTCTCAGGCAACTATTGCAAATTTATCGGCCACAGGTAATGACGTGCAATGGTATTTATCTGCTTCTGGCGGCACTCCTTTACCCGATACTACACCTTTAATTGATGACACTCTTTATTATGCAGATCAAGCTAACCCTGATACTGGCTGCAGAACATCGCGACTTGCTGTTTTGGTAAATGTTGGTGTTACACCTATCCCTACTGGTGAACCTATT
>CAYMDB010000437.1:0-2460 GCA_964388865.1 uncultured Flavobacteriaceae bacterium | reverse complement strand
CGCTCTGGCCAGCAGCGCAGAGGCTATCGCATTTTTAAAGACATACAATTTCAATATCTACGCTGCTATTTTACAGGAATCGCAACCTTATCACAGTCAAGATTACACACTACCCACAGCCATTGTCGTTGGTACGGAAGCCACGGGATTAGGTCAGGAGTGGCGCGATGCTGCAACCCAAAATATTAGCATCCCCATGCAAGGAGTTATTGACTCTATGAATGTTTCTGTTCCCGCAGGAATTCTTATTTTTGAAGCTAAACGACAACGCAATTTTCTATGAGTATTCGCAATACAATTTCAATTAAAACCCATTGGAATTTGATATTTGAACTATTGGAATTAATAATAATATGACAGCTACCACCCTATTTTACATCATTATCGCCATAATTAGCATCAATTTTATCATTGATAAAGTTTTAGACGCCATAAATGCCAAACACTATAAAGACCCAATTCCAAAAGAATTAGATGATGTTTATGATGATGAAGCTTATAAAAAATCTCAGGCTTATAAGGCGGTGAATTACAAATTCGGACTTCTTACCTCCTCCTTTTCTTTCGTTTTAACTTTAGCGTTTCTGCTTTTAGACGGGTTTGAATATGTAGATAACATTGCCAGAAACTATTCTGAAAATCCGATTATCATCGCCTTAATTTTCTTCGGCATTATTATGCTTGCCAGCGATATCCTCACTACACCTTTTTCCTATTATAAAACCTTTGTGATTGAGGAACAATTCGGATTTAATAAAACAACACGAAAGACTTTCATTTTAGATAAACTCAAAGGATTAGTAATGACCATCATTCTTGGAGGAGGTATCATTTCGTTAATTGTATGGTTTTATCAGGTTACTAGAGATCAGTTTTGGTTGTATGCCTGGGGAATCGTTACCCTATTTACGGTGTTTATGAATATGTTTTATTCCAAAATTATTGTGCCACTTTTCAACAAGCAAACCCCTTTAGAAGATGGCGAATTACGACACAAAATCTCATCTTATGCAGAATCCGTAGGCTTTAATCTCGAAAAAATATTTGTGATTGATGGTTCAAAACGAAGCACAAAAGCCAATGCTTATTTTTCGGGTTTTGGATCTGAAAAGCGCGTTACACTTTACGACACCTTAGTTAAGGATTTAGAAGATGATGAAATCGTTGCCGTTTTGGCGCACGAAGTAGGCCATTACAAAAAAAAGCATATCATTTTCAACCTTATCACCTCAATTTTACTCACAGGATTAACCCTTTTTATATTATCCATATTCATTTCAAACCCCTTATTATCCAATGCTATTGGAGTTGAAATTCCGAGTTTTCATGCTGGTCTCATTGCGTTTGGCCTACTCTACTCTCCTATTTCAGAACTCACAGGTTTAATAATGAATTATGTCTCCCGAGTATTCGAATACCAAGCCGATGATTACGCCAAAAACACTTACAAAGCGGAACCGCTCATATCCTCATTAAAAAAGCTTTCAAAAAATAGCTTAAGCAATTTAACACCGCACAAAGCTTATGTGTTTATGCATTATTCGCATCCCACACTCTTAGAGCGTGTTCAAAATTTGAAAACATAAAAGCTAAAAACGAATTTAGTTTTATGTCGTTATACATAGTGATCAAGAATTTCAACTTCAAAAAATTTACATCATATAAAGCATTGTGAATTTCCATTAGTTTTATTACATTAGTTCTATGACGGAAGAAGCCATTGAAATAGAAAATAAAGCCATTGCCAAAGCCTACAAAGAACTACTTAAGGTAAGCTACCAAACTTTGACTAAGGACGATAAAAAGTTAATTCGTCATGCTTTTGAAGTAGCTGTTGATGCGCATAAAGACCAGCGACGTAAATCTGGTGAAGCTTATATTTTTCATCCTATTGCGGTTGCCCGAATTGTGGCACAAGAAATAGGTATGGACGCTACTTCTATTGCGGCTGCATTATTACACGACGTTGTTGAAGACAAGCCCAATTACACCATTGCAGACATAGAACAACTGTTTGGAGAAACTGTAGCGAGGATTGTTGATGGTCTCACTAAAATTTCGTCATTAAAGAAGGACATGGATGTGTCGCTTCAGGCCGAAAATTTTAGGAAAATGTTACTGACGCTTAATGACGACGTTCGCGTTATCATTATAAAAATCGCAGATCGCTTGCACAATATGCAAACGATGGATTCCATGCGATCTGATAAACAAGTAAAAATCGCTTCAGAAACCCTTTATATTTACGCCCCACTCGCACACAGAATTGGACTTTATAACATCAAGACCGAGCTCGAAGATTTAGGCTTAAAATACACTCAACCCCAAGTGTATAGAGACATCTTAGGAAGGTTACAAGAAAGCAAAGAAGAACAAGATGCATACATTAAAGCCTTTTCAAAAGTCATTGAAAATTCACTGAATAAAGAGGGTTTAGAATATGAAATTAAAGGACGTCCT
>CAYMDB010000436.1:0-2499 GCA_964388865.1 uncultured Flavobacteriaceae bacterium | reverse complement strand
TATTAAGTACATTTATTACTTTATATTAATAACACATATCGTTTTATCAGTGGTTATTATTCCTTTTGTGTTAATAACCTATGTTAGGGCGATTACAAACAATATTGAGCGTCACAAAAAAATAGCTAAAATTACATTCCCAATGTGGTTGTATGTTGCTGTTACTGGTGTTGTTGTGTATCTTATGATTTCACCTTATTATGTTTAAGCCATGAAGCGTACACTTATTATTAGTTGTCTTACTCTCCTTAGCGTTATAAAAACAAACGCGCAGTGCGCCATGTGCAGAGCGGTTTTAGAAAGTGAGGAGAGTCAATCTGCCGCAGAAGGAATTAACGATGGTATTGTTTTTTTAATGGCGGTTCCTTATATCTTGGCTGCTGCAATAGGTTATATCATCTACAGAACTTACTTCAAGTCACAAAATTCGTAAAAGATAGTGTAAGTTTTGTAACATTTCTAAGGTTTCAGAGTCCTATAGATGCGTAGTTTTTCAGGTATTAACAATTTCTTGGCACAAAAACCTCTCGAATTTCTTTAAAATTGTGCCTCTAACAACCGATTTATGATTCAAATTAAGGACCTACACAAATCCTACCACATGGGAAATAACTCTTTACACGTGCTAAAGGGCATTAACTTCAATGTGAAAGAAGGTGAGCTCGTATCCATAATGGGGTCTTCTGGTTCAGGAAAATCTACACTACTCAATATTTTAGGAATGTTAGATGAGGCAGATGAAGGAGAGTATATTTTAGATAAGGTGCCTATTAAAAATTTAAACGAAAAAATTGCGGCACAATACCGAAATAAGTTTTTAGGGTTTATTTTTCAATCCTTTAACCTAATTAATTATAAGTCAGCGGTGGACAATGTGGCACTTCCATTATATTATCAAGGATTGAAGCGGAAAGAACGAATTGAAAAAGCAGAATATTATTTAGAAAAAGTCGGATTAGCACCATGGTCGCATCATTTACCAAATGAACTATCTGGTGGACAAAAACAGCGCGTGGCCATTGCCAGAGCTTTAGCAAGTGATCCAAAGGTTTTGCTGGCTGACGAACCTACAGGGGCTTTAGATTCTGTTACTTCACACGAAGTAATGGATTTAATTCAAGGTATTAACGATGAAGGTAAAACTATACTTATTGTTACCCATGAGCCTGATATCGCGCAAATGACCAAGCGCATAGTAAATTTAAAAGACGGTGTTATCATTGATGACAGTCCGGTAGACCAAATAAGAGCAAAAGCGCATGTTTAACATAGAGCGTTGGCAAGAAATATTCGATACTTTAAAGAAAAATAAGCTGAGAACCATTCTTACTGGTGTTTCTGTGGCTTCTGGTATTTTTATTTTAATCATATTACTCGGATTTAGTTCCGGAATTCAAAACGGCGTTAAAGAGCAATTTTCTGGTGATGCTGAAAACAAATTAAGTATCAGAACAAGATCTACAACTAAAGGTTATAAAGGTCTCAATCCTAACCGTCGTATTCAACTCAAAAACGAGGACTTTACAGCGATTTCTGATAACTATGATGATTATTTAGAATATAAATCTGCTGGCTACAGTATTTGGGGCGGCTTATTAAACTACAAAAACGAATCAGGTAACTATAGCGTTCGAGGGGTATACCCAGACTTTCAGTTTATTGAAAACGCCCAAATAATTGAAGGTCGTTTTTTAAATATTGCCGATTTAAAAGAGTCTCGAAAAGTCATAGTTGTAGGAAATAAAGCGAAGACTGAATTATTTAAAGGAAAAAGTCCGATTGGCGAGCGCGTTTCAATTTATGGTATAAATTTTAAAGTTATTGGAGTTTACACTGATGCTGGAGGCGAACGCGAAGAAGGCAATGTGTATATCCCAATCACATCAGCTCAAATCGCATTTAATGCTGGTGATAACATTAGAGATATGACCTTTACTATAGGAATGTCCGGCAGTTTAGACGAGGCTTTAGAGTTGTCTAATAGTTTAGTGGCAAATATAGAAAGTGATATTAAACAAAAGTATATTATCGCACCAGATGATCGGGCGGCTGTGCGGGTTTCTAATACTTTAGAAGAGGCCTCAAAATTTTATTCATTAATAGCTATTATTAAAGCAGTTTTCTGGTTTGTGGGTATAGGAACCATTATAGCAGGTGTCGTTGGTGTTGGTAATATTATGATTATTATTGTGAAGGAACGCACCAAGGAAATCGGCATTAGAAAGGCTCTTGGAGCCGAACCTTTTTCTATCATTTGGATGATATTACAAGAATCTATTTTTGTAACTATGTTTTCAGGCTTATTTGGTTTAATTATTGGATTAGGACTACTAGAAATTGTAGGACCTACAATTGAAAATGATTTCATAAAATACCCACAAGTAGATTTTAATACGGCACTAACTACGGTTTTTATATTAGTCGGAGCCGGTACGCTCGCAGGTTTTTTACCAGCATATCGCGCAGCAAAAATAAAACCAATTGTAGCACTAAGGGACG
>CAYMDB010000435.1:0-2500 GCA_964388865.1 uncultured Flavobacteriaceae bacterium | reverse complement strand
GAAAACAGGCTGAATTTAGAACACTTTTCAAAAGCATTAAGTGCATACAAAGCGCTTCAAAAAGGCTTAGAGAAATTAAAAGTTTCTAAAGCTGAAATGATAAAGGAATACGATTACAACCTGTTTTTGTCCAAAGAGCTCAACGAAATTAATTTGGAAGCTATCAATCTTGAAGATTTAGAAAAGCGGTATGAAGCCCTCAATAATATTGAAGAAATCGCCGAAAAATTAAGTAGCACAAAAGCCATCTTAAATACTGAAGATTTGGGTGTGGTCGATCAACTGATAACGGCCAAACAAGAACTGTCTAAAATTTCAGGCTATGGTAAAACGTATCAAAGTTTAAAAGAGCGTCTCGTTAGTGTAAGTATTGAGCTTGATGATATTTTTGTAGAACTCGATAATTTAGAAGACAATTTAGCCACAGACCCTCAAGAATTAGAAAAGATTGGGGCGCAACTTCAAATTATAAATAATCTGTTCCAAAAACATGCGGTTTCACAAATTGAGGCTTTAATTGCCATTAAAAAGAACCTTCAATCTAAGATTACAGATACCGAAAGTTTAGACGAGACTATTGCTAACAAAGAAGTTGAAATTGCAAAGCAAAAAGAGCAACTCAATAAGCTAGCACAAAAAATACATAAGAATAGAACCGCTGTAATTCCTGAATTTGTTACTAAATTAGAAGCTATTCTTAGCGACTTAGGGATGCCTAACGCTAAATTTAAAATAGAACTTCTACCATTAGAACAATTTGTTTCTAACGGAAAAGACAGTATGCAGTTTTTATTTACCGCGAATAAAGGTTCAAATTTTAACGCCCTTAAAAAGGCGGCCTCAGGTGGAGAATTATCGCGTATTATGTTAGCGATTAAATCCATATTAGCAGAATATATTAACTTACCCTCTATAATGTTTGATGAAATTGATACAGGGGTTTCCGGTGAAATTTCAAACAAAATGGGTGAAATAATGAAGCAAATGAGCCATAGAATGCAAGTGTTTACCATCACCCATTTGCCACAAATTGCAGCCAAGGGAGATTCGCATTTTAAAGTGTATAAAACCGATACGACGGATGCAACGCACACACAACTTAAAATACTCAATACGGAAGAGCGCGTTACTGAAATCGCCCAAATGCTCGGTGGCCTTAACATTACTGAGTCGGCCTTATCCCATGCCAAGCAATTATTGAATTAATAGTATATTTACCGCTTAAATAGAACAACTGACTAATTAAAGACGTATATTATGTATAACTTATTAAAAGGAAAAAAGGGAATCATATTTGGGGCCTTAGATGAAAATTCTATCGCTTGGAAAACTGCAGAGCGCGTTCACGAAGAGGGTGGAACATTTGTTTTAACCAACGCACCTGTAGCCATGCGCATGGGGCAAATTAATGAATTAGCGGAGAAAACAGGCTCGCAAGTTATTCCGGCTGATGCTACTTCTGAAGAAGATTTAAAACATCTCATAGAGCAATCTATGGAAATCTTAGGCGGGAAAATCGATTTTGTCTTACATTCCATAGGCATGTCTATAAACGTAAGAAAAGGAAAACACTATACAGATCAGAATTACGCATGGACCCAAAAAGGAACCGATGTATCTGCCATGTCCTTTCATAAAGTGATGCAAACCTTATATAAAGCCGATGCTATGAACGAATGGGGAAGCATTGTAGCTTTAACCTACATGGCAGCACAACGTGTATTTCCAGATTATAACGATATGGCGGATAATAAAGCGTATTTAGAAAGTATAGCGCGTAGTTTTGGCTATTTCTTTGGAAGAGACAAAAAAGTGAGAGTAAATACCATATCACAATCTCCAACACCAACCACAGCAGGGAGTGGAGTTAAAGGCTTTGATGGATTTATAGCTTATGCCGAAAAAATGTCACCTTTAGGAAATGCCACAGCCCTAGATTGTGCCAATTATACGGTGACATTATTTAGCGACCTCACCAAACGCGTCACATTACAAAACCTATACAATGATGGTGGGTTTAGTAATATGGGTGTCAGTGATGCTGTTATGGACACCTTTGTAGATAACCAATAAAAATTAAATAAAGCGCTTAAAGCCGTTGCACGATTTTGTGTAACGGCTTTTTTTATGAAGCAAAACGATTTATAGCAAAACGCACCGCTTAATTCTAAATAGCAATGCACAGTTCTAATGTTATACACCGCCATTTTTTGTATTTCTTCGATTAGGAGGATAAACCTTTTAATAGTTTATAGATTTAACATAAATTTAATGCATTACTAACCTTTTTAAAATAAATACTTTTTTTATGAAAAAAATTACAATTAAGGCATTTGTTTTAATGTTTTTTATGGGAACTATTCTTAGTTTTTCTCAGACATTAAATCAAAATGCAAATTGGCCTAATGCCAATTGGACTTTGACAGGAACGTACAACGCATCAGCATTGTTGTCAGATCCTACAACAACGGGATCGACGTTTAGTTTTGATGACGATGAT
>CAYMDB010000434.1:0-2531 GCA_964388865.1 uncultured Flavobacteriaceae bacterium | reverse complement strand
TTACTGTGGGACGGTATAAAAATGTATCAATCTGGACATTTTTTCGGACTAATCTCAAGTTTCAACCCTCAAATTACACAGACTGCAACCGTAATTAATAATGGTACTGATGTGGCGTTTAGCGATGGCATATCTGGAACTATTCTTATGGAATCAGAAAAAAAATTACAATCTGATTTTGAAGGCTCTGTCGGTGCTAACCTTTTAAACGCCGATGTTTTTGCAGATGTGCCGCTGGGTCGCAGGTCCTCTGTTCAGGTTACAGGACGAAAATCTTCTGATGACGTTGTAAGAACACCGACTTACGAAACTTATTTTGACCGCGTGACCCAGAATACTGAAGCGCAGAATAATACAGCACAAGTGAGCAATTCTAATCAAAAGTTTAATTTTTACGACACGTCCTTACGTTGGTTGTTAGAGCCTACAGATAAAGATGTCATCCGTTTTAATTTTATCCTTATCAACAATGACTTAACCTTTGATGAAACCGCAACCCTTAACGGCGCATTAGAAACAAGAGAAAGTAGCGTCTCTCAAAACAGTATAGCCGCAGGCTTAAATTACAAAAGACAGTGGAACAGTAAACTGAGCACGCATTTAAATATTTATAATACCGATTATAAATTACAGGCCATCAATGCTAATATTTTAGCTGAGCAGCGCTTTTTACAAGAAAACGTAGTGTCGGAAACTGCTGTGAAATTTCAAAGTGTATACCAGCAAAATTTATGGAAATTTAAATTAGGTTATGACTTTGTTGAATCTGAAGTCGTTAATTTAAACGATATTGATGCGCCTCGGTTTGTAAGGCGCGATTCCGAAGTACTCATTGAACACGCCGGTTTTGCACAGCTGCATTTTGAGACTAACGCTAAAGATTTTTCAGTACGAGGTGGCGCTAGGATTAATTATCTCGAAAAATTTGATGAGCTTATCATAGAACCGAGAATTAGCATAAGACAAACTTTAGGCAAACACCTAGAGATTGAAGCCTTGGGTGAGTTTAAGCATCAGAATGTATCTCAGATTGTAAATTTTCAAAATGATTTTCTAGGTATTGAAAAAAGACGTTGGCAACAAACAGATAATGACAGCATTCCCATAATTAAAAGCAAACAAGCCTCCCTAGGCTTTCTATATAAAAATAAAGGTTGGTTAATTGACGCGAAAGGTTACATTAAAACTGTTGATGGCATTACGACGCAAAGTCAAAGTTTTACCACCAAATACGAGCTTGAAAAAGAGAAAGGCAGCTATGAGGCTTATGGATTTGAAGTATTACTTCGAAAAAAGTTTAAAAATTTGAGTAGTTGGCTGAGTTATGCATACATCAATAATACCTATACTTTTGAAACTTTAGAAGAAATTGAGTTTCCGAGTAATTTTGATATTACCCATTCCATCACTTTTGGTAGTACTTTTAGTAATAAGCATTGGAATATTTCAGCGGGATTTAATTATAGATTAGGAAAACCCACTTCTATTCCATTAGTTAATAATGAAGTTATAGCTAATACCGTGAATTTTGATGCTGCCAATACAAGCAGACTTCAAGATTATCTCAGGTTTGACGCCTCTCTATTGTATAAATTTAAAATTAGTAACACTTTTCGGTCGGAATTAGGGGCTTCGGTTTGGAATATTTCAAATAGACAAAATCCAATAAACAATTATTATAGAGTGAATTCTAATGAAGCTGTAAAGTTTTCTCGATTTTCCCTTGGGTTGACGACTAATGCTGTTTTGCGCATTTATTTTTAAAACAAATATAAAATTTAGCCTTTTCCTGCGAAGTCGGGAGACTTCGCAGAGCGATCATCATCATCGCAGAGCAACTTGCACTCATATTCTAAACACTGTTCCTAGTGAAATAATGCGTTGTAAATAAAAGAAATGCTGAGCAGCACTTTCAAAAGCATCACTAGTCGTTCTTATATTTGGCATATCTATATATCCCCCTTTTAAATCAGCTTCAACAAAAAAGTGTTTAAAAAAGATAAGGTTGAGTCCCGTAGAAAGAGAAATACCATAACCTGAAACATGAAATTCGTCGTACCTTTCTTTTAATAATAACGTAGTATTTGTTTTTGGATACAACAGACCTGCGCCTAGACCTTCAGAAATATTTACTTGAAATTTATCGGTGTTATGAATATTGAATAGGAATGAAATATCATCCACACGATCAACTTGGATATACACATAATTTAGGCCGTTAGTATGTTCAAATTTTAACAAATCTTCTGAAACAAAAACCACCTCGTTATCAAAGGTATTGTTAAACACCGCTCCAGGTTGGTCTTCAGGCAAGTTTATAAAGCCTTTTAGTTCTCTCAATTTATTCCTATCCATAACATATTTCATATGATCAACACCAATTGAAATCAGGTAATGATCACTTAGATAATAACCAATTTTTATATTGGTCTGCGGAATAGTCATTCGGGTTGGGTTTATGTAATCAACGTGCCAGCCTTTGGGTTTATCTTTGGCGGTGGCATCTTTTATGGTAAAATTATAATCATTTC
>CAYMDB010000433.1:0-2535 GCA_964388865.1 uncultured Flavobacteriaceae bacterium | reverse complement strand
AAATGGTAGAAAAAGTTGGTTTATACTGGCATTTTGTTGATTTAGTTTGGGTATTTGTATTTACATTCTTCTACTTAGTTTAAAAAGAAATTAAAACACACTATGGCACACGAGCATAAATTAGAAATATTTAAAGGCTTAGTTAAATTTAAGTCTAATACCAGTAAAATTTGGGGTGTACTTATATTCTTAACTATTGTTACTTTAGTTGAGGTCATCTTAGGGATTTACAAACCAGATGCTTTAATGCATAACGTTATGAGCCCTTTTGAGGGTGGATTTTTCGCAACAGTAGGCAATATACTTCTCTCACCGATTATTTATATGAAGCCTTTAAACGTAATCTTCATCGTATTAACGTTGGTAAAAGCTTATTATATTACATGGGATTTTATGCACATGAGAGACGAAAAAGGTAGTTTAAGAAGAATGGTGGTTTGGACAGCAGTTTTTCTTGTATGTTATCTTCTTTTTATTCTATTACAAGAAGGTGGTTATGTGTTTTCAGTGTATAACGGAGAAAATGCTTTAATAAAACGAGATTTTTAAAACTGAGATTGTGCATTGCACAAGTGTTAAATGATATTAAAAGGTGGTTTTTATAAACCGCCTTTTTTACTTTTGTATTATGAAAAAAAGCCACACACAGCGCAACATTGTATTGAGTATTCTTTTCTTTTTGCCCGTTGGATTTTTGCTCATGTTGTATCCAGCAAAACACAATTATAAACCTTTAGATGTTGTAAATGAAAAGGTTTCAGATTTTCAAGGTTTTTACACAGATCAAAAGGATACTATTGCATTAAATAATCATATTACGGTGTTGGGTTTTTTAGGAAAGACACCACAACAAAATAGCGTATCAGCCCTTAATTTAAAGGAATTAGTTTACGATAAATTTCAAGGTTTTAAAAAGTTTCAAATTGTAATTGTAGTTCCTGAAGAGGCCGAAAATCAAATAAGTGAATTAAAAAGAGAAATTAATTCTTACCAAGACTTAAAATATTGGCATTACGCGTTCGGCACAGAGGCTGAAATAAAAATGCTTTATAATAGCCTAAAAAGCGATAGCGATTTAAACGAAGACTTAGCTACCAATCAGGTTTTCATTATAGATAGAGACTTAAGTCAACGCGGTAGAATTGACGGAAGAGAGGAAAAAGAAAAAGAATCGAATAAACCCTTTTTTAGCGTTCTGTCTTACAATACCGTTGAAGTTGCAGAAATCAAAAATATAATGAGTGATGACATGCGTGTGTTATTTACAGAATACAGACAAAAACGAAAAGGAAATTTTGAAGATTCAGATAGCAGAAGAGCAAACGATTTAAAGAAAACCAATGACTAAAAAAACAAATTATTCGTACATAGGAATTGCATTTATTATCCTGGTTTTCGGAATCATATTCGTTCCAAAAATTATCGATCGAATCAGTAATAACGATATTACAAGGGACGATAGCAGAAGTAAAGAGGTTTCCAATTCAAAGGCAGAAAGCAAAGCCGCAAAGCGAAACAAAAGTGATTTAGTTTATTTAGAAATAAACGGACAAGCTAAAAAAGTACCAAGCTTCAGTTTCACGGATCAAAATGGCAAAATTATTACTGATGAAGACTACTTAGGTAAAGTGTATGTTGTAGAATTCTTTTTTACTACATGCCCAACGATATGTCCAATAATGAATCGCAATTTAGTAGAAGTTCAAAATCAATTCGAGGATTTTAATAATTTTGGAGTAGCGTCGTTCTCAATTACCCCAGCTATTGATACTCCTGATGTATTGAAAGCCTATGCGGCTAAGTATGGTATTACAAATCCTAATTGGCATTTGTTAACTGGTGATGAAGCCGCAATTTACAAACTGGCTAACGAAGGTTTTAATTTATATACTGCAAAAGATGAAACTGTAGAGGGAGGCTTTGAGCACTCCGGTAATTTCGCCTTAATTGATAAGGAGGGATTCATTCGTTCTAGAAAAGACAATTTTGGAAATCCATTAATATTTTACAATGGTCTCATCCCTGAAGATGTCGGTGTTGATGAAGATGGTATTCCACAAGAAATTACTATTTTAAAAGAAGATATAGCAAAATTATTACAAGAATAACAATACAAGCCTTCAAAGTATATTTAAGATTTAATAGTGGAGTCAAATGAAAACTGCAATAGATACAGAGAAAGAGAGGAAATACAATAAGTGGATTGTTGCGCTGTCTATCGTTATTCCAATCGTGGTAGCGGCTTTGTTTGGTATTAATCTGCGTGATTTGGGTTTTGATGTAGAACCACTCACCTCTTTACCGCCAATTTATGCGTCTATAAATGGCTTAACTGCCGTGATCTTAGTGATTGCCTTCATTGCCATAAAAAATAAAAATTTAGTAAAAACAGCCGGTATTTTGGTTATTGGAATCTTGTTGGGCTGGCTATTATTTGGCGGTAGCGAAAAAAAAGAGGAAAACCACAACCATAGCGATGAGGCGACAGCGCAAATTTGGACTTGTTCGATGCATCCACAAATCAGAAAGAATGAG
>CAYMDB010000432.1:0-2539 GCA_964388865.1 uncultured Flavobacteriaceae bacterium | reverse complement strand
GCAGATTTTAAGGGCATATCCTTATCCACGTCATTGTTTGAGCATGTGCATGTAAATTTATCCAAACAACCGTATGAAGCTTATTTAGATTAGCTTCGTCAAAATGGCTTCTATAATTTCCTTTTTAGAAATATTATCCGCATTAATTATGTAGGTTGCTTGGTTGTAATATTGAACACGCTCAAAGAGATGTTTACCAATAAATTCTTGTAATTCGTCCTTAGTGTTAATATGACTGATTAATGGTCTTTTTTTGCGTTCTTTGAACAAGCGATCTACCAAATTTGGAATAGAAAGTTTTAAATAAAACAGTTTTAGGTTGACACCTGTAAGCAACGTGCTCATATTATCGGCATAACACGGTGTACCTCCGCCTAGAGCAAGGACTGTATTTTCTGAAGAATTAATTAGAGCCTTTAAATACTCAGTTTCTTTTTTTCTAAAATAGATTTCGCCTTTAATTTTAAAAATTTCTGGAATGCTTTGGTTTTCTTTCTTGGAAATGTAATCGTCAAGATCCAAAAAATGATAGTTTAACAGTGTAGCTAATTCCTTACCAATCGTTGATTTTCCTGATCCCATATAACCTATTAAAACTACAATCATAATGCTTATCTTTTGATAATTAAATTTATACACTTTGGGATCACAAAAAAACGAAAATATTAATAAAAAAAGTATTGTTTTATTAATTAAACATTTTATATTTGCACCCTCGTTAAAGAAACGTAGTCAGACTAGTTAGCTCAGTTGGCAGAGCATCTCCCTTTTAAGGAGAGGGTCCTGGGTTCGAGCCCCAGACTGGTCACAAAAAAAGTTAAGCAATTTGCTTAACTTTTTTTATATTTACTTCAGTAAATAAGCGCACGTGGCGGAATTGGTAGACGCGCCAGCTTGAGGGGCTGGTAAACACTAGTTTGTGGAAGTTCGAATCTTCTCGTGCGCACTTCTTCATTTTTTTAGAGTCCTATAAAAAAGCACGGTAGGCCATCCCTAAGACCGTATTTTTACTTAAATTTTGTTAATTACAACTGTTATATGAAGATAAGTATTATTTTTGTTTAAACATTTGCAATAATTAATGAACAATATAAAAAACCGCTTTAGCATTAAAGATCTTGAAAATCTTACAGGTATAAAGGCGCACACGATAAGAATATGGGAAAAGCGCTATAATTTGCTCGAGCCTAAACGAACTGAAACCAACATTAGATATTACGATTTAGAAGGTTTTCAAAAATTACTCAATGTCAGTTACCTTAATAATAACGGCTATAAAATTTCTAAAATTGCACAGATTGAAGAACGTGAAATACCGAAACTAGTTCGCGAAATCGCAAGTGAAAGTAACATAGATAGTCATGCTATTAACGCTTTTAAACTATCAATGTTAAATTTTGATCAAGCCTTATTTTATAAAACCTACGAGACTCTTCAAAAGGAAAAGGGTTTCGATCATATATTTTTCGATATTTTCATTCCGCTATTAACAGAAATTGGTCTGTTATGGCAAACAGATACAATTACGCCAGCACACGAGCATTTTCTCACGACATTAATCCGACAGAAAATTTTAGTGAGCACCGAGAAAATTCAGGCCAAGCAAGAGCATCACTCCGATAAAACATTTGTGTTATATCTCCCAGAAAATGAAATTCACGAGCTAGGCCTTATGTATCTCAATTACAAAATTGTAAGTAGTGGATACCAATCCATTTTTTTAGGATCGAGTGTTCCATTAAAAAGTTTGGAAGATTTACTTCATTATTATGAAAATATCACGTTTGTTTCTTATTTTACAGTTAAACCTGAAAAAGAAGATATAAATCAATATATTGAAGACTTTAATAATCACCTTTTGAAGGCTCCGAGCACCGAATTTTGGATTTTAGGTCAAATGCTAAATTCCATTGATATCGATGCATTGCCCGAGAGAATGAGGGCGTTTAAATCCATACAATCTGTAATAGCAGCGTTAAACACTTATGAATAAAAGTATTTCTATAATCGGCTCAGGTTTCTCCTCGCTTTCTGCGTCTTGCTATTTAGCCAAAGCGGGATATAATGTGTCTGTTTTTGAAAAAAATGATACCGTAGGCGGCCGTGCCAGACAATTTATTAAAGATGGATTTACCTTTGATATTGGTCCAAGTTGGTACTGGATGCCAGATATTTTTGAGAAATTTTTTGGTGATTTCGGAAAAAGTCCAAGTGATTATTATCAGCTAGACAAACTGAGTCCTGCATACAAAATCTTCTTTTCAGACGAGGTGATCACCATAGGGGATCACATGGACAAAATATGTGATGAATTTGAACGTATAGAAAAAGGAAGTTCTAAACCACTTCGTAAATTTATTGCAAGGGCCCAAGAACATTATGCGATAGCTATTAATAAAATTGTTTTAAAACCGGGACTTTCTCCGTTTGAATTAGTAACAAAAGATACCATTACACGGGTCGATCAATTTTTTAAAACCATAAGTTCAGAGGTTCGTAAAAATTTTAAAAACCCTAAACTTATTTCAACATTAGAATT